>CAUTGQ010000041.1:0-9718 GCA_963538075.1 uncultured Atopobiaceae bacterium | reverse complement strand
TGCATCCCTTTCAACGTGACCAGTTTGTGTATAAGGAACGCCAGGTGCTCCAGGTGTATGTGTCATAGCACGAGGAGTATCGCTACCAGGTAAAGTTGCTGGATCTGCTGCGGGAATTACAGGCGTAACTGGAGGACATGCGGGGTATGGATAACTTGGTGGGTTTTCAATGGATGGAGTTGCCTTAAGGGTAGCACCACCAACTGGATTACCATCCTGGTCTACAACCTTGACCACAATATTGCCCTTTCTTGTTGGCAAAATTACGGCAGCCTTTACTTCATCTGCGAAGCGTCTAGAAGTTTGATTGTAAGCAAACGTTACTGCATGAAGTGGAACTAAGCCATAACCGCCTTGAGTGCATCTAAAAATCTCAGCAAACATCACAGCTGAAGAGTCGTAAGACAGCCTGCTTGGATACTGTGTTGGAATAAGTGTATAGCTACCTGTAACTGGAACAGTAAGAGGGGTACCGCCCTGAACACCTGTAGCAATTCTGTTGCCAAACTCATCCTCTACATTGAAATAAACATCTGTAAGGAATCCAGGAGTAGTTCTAATGTATGCATCGGCGTATGGAATCAATGTTCCCATGATATGAACATCTTCAAGAGCAACGGTCTGGTGGTCATCAGCACCACGAGCTACACCAGAGAAAGTCACAGCTTTAGTGGAGTGATCAACAACATAGCCAGCCTTAAACTTTGTCTGCTCCACCTTGTAAGCTCCGTCTGGAAGAGAGAAAGTTGCCAAACCACTAGCATTTGTGACTTGTTCTGCCACAACTACGCCGGTAGCTGCATCAGTAACCGAGACAGTTACTCCATCAACAGGATTGCCGTAATAGTCGTCAGTAACATTTACGGTCAACACATTCTCGTTTGCTGCGTATGCGGGCTGAGCAAATCCAAGGCTAACGGCACACATCACCATGACCAGCAGAGCAACAAATAGAGACTTTGTTCTCTTCATTTTTTACTCCTGAATTAAGCGCTTACAACGAATATGCCTAGAGGATAATATAAAAATACAGCTGTTATGTAGCCGTTTCTTAATTCCCCAAGTACTTCTCAAATATTTCAGAATATTTGCACTGCAAAGTGGAAGCCCAGCAAAAAAATGGCGAGAAGACCTTGCGCTTGGAAGATCTTCTCGCCAAATAATCGTAAATCAATTTAATGAAGTTGGCTTATTTATCCATGGTGAGATGAATAGCAAAGCCAGCAATCTCGTCTTTGAAATAGACCAAAAACGTACTGCCATCTGGATTAAGCCTTCTAGATGACTCATCGATTTCAAAGCCACGACCTGCAAAGTATCTCTCGGCAGCAGGGATGTTGTTAACGTGGAAGCCAATATGACCCTTTGTGCCTCGGCCGTTTTGCTTCATGACCTCTACCAGGGTCCCTGCAAAAAATGAAGGTGGCTGCTCAATAGTTGGAAGTCCCATAAGAGCAGTAAACAGGTTTGCAATCTTTTCTGCCTCGTCCGCATTGCTTGCGTTAATACCAACGTGAGCAACATACATATCAAACTGCTCGACTGGATTAAGAGCGCTGGAATTGTTAGTTGAATCTGTCATGGTCTCCCCTTTCCTAGGGGTCAAGTATATAAGGGAAGCTCTAAGATTTCCGCTTGGCAATAAATATTAATCATTACTGTAACTAAGTACTAACAAAAAAGGCCTAGTAACCTAGGCCTTAAAAATTCTATGGTGGGCGATGCTGGATTTGAACCAGCGACCCCTTCCGTGTGAAGGAAGTGCTCTACCCCTGAGCCAATCGCCCGAACGACTTGCAATAATAACAAACAATGAAGCTAATTTCTAGCTTTTGACTTTTTTGACGGTGAATATGTAGACACAGCTTTATTCATCTGAACAAGAATAATTCCCAGGAAGATAAGCTGAAGAATCAGTGGTGCAATCACCATTGGCTGAGAAGCAAGCTGCGAAACAAAGACCCATTCAATAGTAAAGAGAATGAGTACAACACCAGCGACAAGGCGAACAATACCGTGGGTTTTCTCAAAATCTTTGGCCAGGCTAATGCATTTCTGCAGAATATAGCAGCAATAAACCGACAGTAAGCTGCACAGGAGGAGTACAATCATGCTGGAAGAGAAACGGCCATAACCAACTGAGAAAGCAAAGATGACAATACCAGCAACGCCAAGCGCGCCAAGCATAGAGGAAAGCGCCATCATCAACTTAGTTCCACGATCCATACAAACCCCCAACAAGTTAATTCATAAAGAAAACCGTACACAACCGGAGCTAGAACAATAAAAACTTACTTGGCTTCAAGAGATTTTTTGACTTTATGAGATCCTCGAGCAACAGCACTTGCCATTGCCAATAATGCAAACAGCTCAATGAACTGCAACGTTACAGAAGGAGTCATAATCAACTGAGCTACAACAGTAACAGCCAAAACCACACACGATCCAAAAATCATAGGATAGGCTGCTGCAGCCCTATTAGGAACATTAGCCTCTCTAGCTGCATAACCACCAGTTAGAAGTGAAATCATACTTGCGAGCAAAAGAAGAGCGGAATCAATTGATGGACCAGCACCAATTACAAGAACCGCAACGTTAACAAGACCTAAAAGTCCACCGATCAAAAGTGTCAAACTAAAGATCTTCATTTTACGAGTCTCAGGAGTCATGTATCCCCTATCTACAGGTTATAACTGACGGATATTGTACCCGTCTTTTATATAAATTAAGTAATCGAATCATTAAACGGTAGAGTGTTTCGGTAAAAGAAATGGCGAGAAAACCAAAGGGTTTCTCGCCATATGTGTGCTTGGTGGGCCCAGAGGGATTTGAACCCCCAACCCAGGGATTATGAGTCCCCTGCGCTAACCGTTGCGCCATGAGCCCGTAAGAAAAAAGCGGCGACTGATGCCGCCGCCAGAATGCGTGGTGGAGAATAGGGGGATCGAACCCCTGACCTCATGACTGCCAGTCATGCGCTCTCCCAGCTGAGCTAATTCCCCGAACGTGGTGCGGGAAATACTATAGCAAACCAAAGCTCTGTTTTTCTCGACAATTTTCTAATTGGTTGCATATAAAGCGAATTTGCATAAAGTTTCCTGGGTACACAAGTAGTAATGATTACTCTTAAATAACACTTAATTGGAGTTTTTGATGAATATAGAACTAGTACAAGGAATTTTGATTCCTTTTGCAGGGACTTCGTTGGGCGCAGCGATGGTACTGTTTATGAAGAAAGCCCTGAATCGAACAGTAGAGCGTGCTCTTACGGGCTTTGCCGCTGGCGTCATGGTTGCCGCTTCTATCTGGAGTTTATTGATCCCAGCTATTGAATCCTCTGAAGCTATGGGACAGTTTGCTTTTGTTCCCGCGGTAGTTGGATTTTGGATAGGCACTCTTTTCTTGCTTCTGCTTGACCATGTAATCCCCCACCTTCACCTGGGTGAGACAGACGATGAGGCTGAAGGCATTAAGACAAGCTGGCAAAAATCAACGCTTATGGCGTTAGCAGTAACGCTCCACAACATTCCTGAAGGAATGGCAGTTGGTGTTGTTTTTGCTGGATGGGTCTCGGGTAATTCTAATATTACCTATGCAGGTGCTATGGCATTGTCGCTTGGTATTGCAATTCAAAACTTTCCTGAAGGCGCCATCATTTCTATGCCTCTTCATGCAGGTGGAACCTCTAAAGGCAAGTCCCTCATCTTGGGAATTTTATCGGGCATAGTTGAACCTATTGGAGCAGTGCTAACTATTCTTGCAGCAGAGCTTGTTATTCCCATTCTTCCCTACCTGCTCAGTTTTGCCGCAGGCGCCATGATGTACGTAGTAGTAGAAGAACTTATTCCAGAAATGAGCGAAGGCAAGCACTCAAACGTTGGAGTACTTGCCTTCGCATTAGGATTTACTGTAATGATGACCCTTGATGTAGCGTTTGGTTAATAACCAGGCGCTCTTTTTTAAAGCTCACGCTCTGGAAGAATCTTCTGAGCAAGCCAAGAACCAACCTCATCAAGGGCAACCTCAAAGCGTTCATCGGTAGCACGCTCTTTGACTTCTGCGATTCCGTTAGCAACGCCCTTCTTGCCCACAATAACCTGCCATGGGAATCCGATAAGATCTGCATCTGCAAACTTAACACCAGGACGCTCAGCGCGGTCATCAACAACAGTCTCAAGACCAGATGCAACACAGGCGTCAGCTACAACACCCGCTGCATTCCAAATCTCTGGGTCTTTGTCAGAGAGACAAAGAACAGAAACCTCATAAGGAGCAACAGAGACTGGCCACTTGATGCCCTTCTCGTCATTGTATTGCTCAACAACAGCAGCAAGCAGTCTGGAAACACCAATGCCGTAGCAACCCATAACCAGAGGCTTGTCCTCGCCGTTTTCGTCGGTGAAGGTAGCGTTAAGGGCTGAAGAGTACTTGGTGCCAAGCTGGAAGACCTGACCAACCTCAATACCACGAGCAGCGTGCAGAGGAAGACCACACTCAGGACAAATATCGCCCTCCTGAGAAGTGACAAGGTCTTTCCACTCGTTAATCTCAAAGTCACGACCAAGCTCAACGTGATCAAGGTGATAGTCTGCCTTGTTAGCACCGCAGAGCCACCACTGAGTATCCTCAAGAGAGAGATCTCCAATAACGCGGATTCCCTCAGGTAGACCAACAGGTCCAATGAAGCCCTTGATGAGGCCATACTCCTCAAGCTCTTCATCGGTCATCATGTGATAGTCACCAAAGACGTGCTCAGCTTTAACCTCATTGAGCTCATGAGTACCTGGAACAAAGCACACAACTGGCTTACCGTTTCCGTCAACAAGAGCTAGAGCCTTACGAGTTGCTGCTGGTGAAACGTGAAGGAACTCAGCAACATCATCAATGGAGCCAATGCCAGGAGTGTGAATCTCACACATCTTGCCAGACTCACGCTCTTCTACGTTGATCTTTGCAGCTGCTGCCTCAGTATCTGCAGCATAGCCGCAATCGCAATAGACCAGGCTTGCCTCGCCAGCCTCTGCCAGCGCCATAAACTCAACAGAGGTGTCTCCACCAATCTGACCAGAGTCTGCAACTACCTGCAGAGCCTTAAGACGTGTGCGATCACAAACGTTCTGGTAAGCAACCTTCTCCTGGTCATAGCATTCTTGCAGCGACTCTTGATTTGCCGAGAAGGAATATCCGTCTTTCATAATGAACTCACGGCCACGCATAAGACCAAAGCGTGGACGACGCTCGTCACGGAACTTATCCTGAATCTGATAGAGCGTTACCGGAAGCTGCTTATAGCTCTTGAGCTCGTTTCTAATAAGGTCTGTGAAGGTTTCCTCGTGAGTTGGGCCAAGAGCAAACTGACGGTCATGGCGGTCATGCATACGCATGAGCTCATCACCGTAGACATCCCAACGGCCAGACTCTTCCCAAAGCTCAGCAGGAGTCATAATAGGAACAAGAATCTCCTGAGCACCAATACCGTCCATCTCATCGCGAATGATGGCCTCAATCTTTAAAAGAGAGCGCCATGCAAGTGGCAGATAAGAGTAAAGACCCGCAGCGGTCTTTCTGATCATGCCAGCACGAAGGAGCAGGCGGTGACTTGCAAGTACAGCCTCAGCTGGGTCTTCTTTGAGTGTTGGTGCATACAAAGAAGACATGCGCATCCAGTGCTTCAAGGTAGTTTCCTTTCAATATGAAGTAATACGTATAGTTTACTTATTTTTTGCCAAAACGATTCTCTATTTCGGCGAATAACTCATCAACAATCTTATCTTCAGGAACTTTTCTAATAGGATTGCCGTTTTCAAACAACACTGCCTGGCCTTTGCCACAGGCTACACCAAGGTCAACACCCCTAGCCTCACCAGGTCCATTAACAACACATCCCATGACTGCCACAGAAATAGGAGCACGAACGCCATCCAAGCGCTTGGTAACTTCCTCTGCAATAGGAATCATATCAACGCCACACCTGCCGCACGTAGGACAGCTCACCAGCTCTGGCTTAATGCGGCGCATGCCAAGGGCTGCAAGAAGTTCCCATGCTACGTGGACTTCTTCTACGGGATCAGCCGTCAGAGAAAGGCGCATGGTATCGCCAATACCGCTCTCAAGCAAAATGCCCACCGCAGCAGAATTCTTTACCGTTCCCTGCCTTAACGCACCGGCTTCTGTAACACCTACATGCAGAGGAATCTGTGGAAGCTCCTTGGAAAGGGCTCGATATACCGCAAGCGTGGTGGGAACATCGTGAGCTTTTGCAGACAAGACAATGTCGTCAAAACCGCGAGAAGAAAAATGCTCTACAAAAGACTTTGACGACGCCACGAGTTTCTCGACAAGGGTCATATCTTGTCTTGTATCAAATTCTTTAGCAAGAGAGCCTGCATTAACACCAATTCTGATAGGAATATGGGCCTCTTTAGCTGCATCAATAACAGCGTCCACGCGTTCCATAGAGCCAATGTTGCCTGGATTAATACGAAGCGCAGCAGCACCTCGCTTTGCAGCTTCAAGCGCAAGCTTGTAGTCAAAGTGAATATCGGCGACAACAGGAAGTGGAGAGTATTTGCAAATCTCTTCAAAGCCATCAAGCGCTTTTGCGTCAGGAATTGCCACGCGAATAATCTCGCACCCTGCCTCTGCAAGCTCCTTAATCTGGTGGAGCGTGGCATCTGGATCATCAGTTTTGGTAGTGCACATGGACTGAACAGAAACGGGGGCGCCACCGCCAACCTGGACAGATCCGACCATAACGGGACGAGTTTTTGTGCGAGCAATCTCAGACATAAAATCAGCTACCTAAACAGCAAATGAAGGATATCGTTTCTCAGTGCAACAACAAATACAAACAGGAAAAACGCCAGTCCAAGGTAGGACAAAATGTTTTGAACTTTGATGGACAGAGGCTTTCTGATAATCACCTGAATTACCTCGATCAGAATCTTTCCGCCATCAAGCGGTGGAATAGGCAAAAGATTCATAAAGCCAAGTGACATAGAAATGGCTGCTACCAGCATAATAAGGGTCGAGAAACCCTCTGCAGCAGCTTCTGAAGCCATCACAGAAATACCCACAACAGACGACGACTGATTAAGGACTTCCATGGTCTGCGTTGGAATGAGCAGTCTTAGGGCAAACTGTCCAACCTGTGCAGCATACGATACAGCTGCGGCAGACGCGTCAATAAACGAGAAGTGATACATGGTCATTACGGGTGACACGCCGATGATCTTATCGTCAGGACGTAAAGCAGGCTTAATGGTAGTTTGAAGCTGAATACCGCCGCGATCATAGGTGACAGGAATATCAGTTTCACCTGAAGACATTGCTTCTTTGATGGCTGCAGTAAGGTCTTCCCAGGTATGAACCTCTACCTTGTTAAACGCAAGAATAGTGTCCCCAGGAGTAAGACCGGAAATAGCTGCCAGAGAGCCAGATTCAACTGAGCCCAACTGTGCCTTGTTTTGTGCGGCAGGAATACCAACAAACATGAGGGAGCCTACGACCAGCACAAAGGCAAGCGCAATGTTAACCAGCGGTCCGCCCAAAATCATAAGCAGGCGCTTGGGAACATTTACGCCAACATAGGTATGAGCCTTCTCTTGAGCAAAGAAGTCCTGAGTAGACATCTCTGGAACACGAGGCTCCCCTGCCGCCGTTGAGCCTTCCTGCTCAAAGTTGTGACCACGGTCATACTCACAGCGCAGTTCAGCGTCTCGTGCAAGAGTCTGGAAGATAATGTGCGCCAGGTCATCTGACTCGGACTCTTTGACAAGCTCAATGGAACCCCAGTCCGCCAAGGTATACAGCAGATTGTAAGCGCGGTCATCCTCGCAGTTAAGTTTTGCGGCAAGAGCGCCAACCTCAAGTGAACCTGCTTCCTGAACGCTCATCAGAGCCTGAGGCAGAAGCTCATCAAGCTGGCCTTCCATACCACAGATGCGGGTATAGCCACCAAAAAGAAGCGGTGTTACACCAACCTCGGTGCCATATTTCTTGCTCTTATGAGAAAGCTTGTACTTGAACGGCATGCCCAAGAAGAACTCAGTAACACGGACGCCACACAGGCGAGCCATACCGTAATGACCAGCCTCGTGAACAAATACAAGGAGCGAGAGGACCAAGAGTCCCCAAAAAATTGGTGAAAGAATAGCTAACAAATTCACAAAATTCCTATCCCACAAAAGATCGAGCTAAAGCTCGTGCTTCTGCGTCTACAAGCGTCAATTGTTGAAGGTTTTCTACCCTTTGGACATGAGAGGCATTCATAGTCTCTGCAACAATGCGCTCAATATCAAGAAATGAACATCTTCCTCGTCTAAATGCATGGTTAGCAACTTCATTAGCAGCGTTCATGATGCATGGAAGCGTTCCGCCAACAGTTCCTGCATGACGAGCAAGAGCTAGGCATCCAAAGGTCTTCTCGTCAGCATAATCGCCTGTGAGAGGAGCGGTTTCTTGCCACTCAACTGCCTGAACAATTGCCGGCCAGCGATGAGGATAGCTGAGGGCATACTGGATAGGCAGCCTCATATCAGAGGCTCCGAGCTGTGCCTTAACAGAGCCGTCAACAAACTCAACCATAGAATGAATGCGACTCTGGCGATGTACCAACACCTCAAGCTTATCCATTGGAGTGTCAAAGAGGTGATGAGCCTCAATGAGCTCAAGGCCCTTATTCATGAGCGTGGCGCAGTCGATGGTAATCTTGGCACCCATCTTCCAGGTTGGATGTGCCAAGGCGTCGTCGGCCGAAACGTGTTTGAGCTGCTCACGAGAATATCCGAAGAACGGACCACCAGAGCAGGTAAGCCAAATTCTATGAATATCAGCGGGTTTCTCGCCAATAAGGCACTGGAAGATGGCGCTGTGCTCAGAATCAACGGGGATGAGCTGACCAGGCTTGACCAGAGGCATCAGGAGGTCTCCGCCAACAACAATGGATTCCTTGTTAGCGTAAGCCAGCACTTTGCCAGCCTTCACCGCGGCCAGACCAGCGTAAATACCAGCCTCTCCCACCACTGCGTTGACTACGCAGTCAACCTCATCCAGCTCAGCAAGCGCCTGAACTGCCTCGGGACCAAAGCTTGCCTTGCAGCCTTGAGGCAGTGCGTCGAGAAGAACGTTGCCCTTGACACTTGCATCGGCAAAAGCAACATATTTGCAGTTGAACTCATTTGCTGCCTTCACGGCAAACTCAGCTGACGACCTCACCGCAAGAGCAACTACCTGCACCTTTTGCGGGAAATGGCGACATACATCAAGCGTCTGCATGCCCACAGAACCCGAAGCTCCAAGGACAGCAACACGTAAAGGCTCATGCCTTACAGCACGAGGCGCAGTGTCTTCAAAAATGCTCAAAACCTATGCTCCAAACGGCAGCGCAATAGGTAGCTTGACCTGGCTAAAGAGCACGGCAAGCTGGAAGAGAAGAAACGCCGCCATAGTTCCAAAAATCATCGAATCGGTTCTATCAAGCAGACCCCCATGACCAGGCATAATTGAACCGGAATCTTTAAGTCCTACGCCTCGCTTAATACGAGACTCAAAGAGGTCTCCCACAACGGAGAAAATACCCTCAGTTACGCCAAAGAGCAGAGCAAACAGAGGATTCATATCAATTGCACCAAACACGGCAATTAAGAACCACACCAGCATTGAACCTAAAAGGCCACCGTAGAAGCCTTCCCAGCTCTTATTTGGAGAAATTCTTGGC
>CAUTGQ010000040.1:0-9841 GCA_963538075.1 uncultured Atopobiaceae bacterium | reverse complement strand
CCCTCACCCTCAAATGCCTCAGCCTGAGCGTCCTCATCGTCTGCAGCGGCACTGGCAAGCGCCTGACCAGCATCGGTATCAAGGTAATCCGCTACAAGAAGATCGCACTGTTCAACGTCATCTGCGCGACGAAGCTCTTCCCAGAACCACTGAGCAATCTGATGAGAAAACTCTACAAACTCAACGTCTCCGTGGGCATACTCCTGAAGACCTCCAGCAAAATTGCTGGTAGGAGCAAACTCTCCGTGCCTGGACTCTGGATTTGCCGTAATTTTACGCAGTCTACGCTGTACGTATGACTTTGTCTGACGATCCTCTAAATCCAAGGTAGATTGAGAGAAGTATTTAGTTCCCGTCTCAAAATCAAAGACGTGAAGAATTGCCTTAGTAACTCTAAGCATGTAAAACCTCGTTTATTGCAGATGTTTAGCTGGCGAGAAACCCTAATGCTTGACGCACATCAGAGGATCGCCAATCTTAACCAGTGGACGACCACCAATCAGTGTTCCGGACTCACCAATGAGGTCAATGCGCTCATACTGATCTGCATTAACAACGGTAACAACTACAACGTTCTCATATCCTGCTTCTTCAATGGCAGCAGCATCAAATGAAATCAGTGGAGTGCCGGCCTTGACCTCATCGTTAGCGTGAACGTAACGGGTAAAGCCCTTACCGTTCATCTCGATGGTGCCAACACCAATGTGAATCAAAATCTCAATACCAGTATCTGTGGTAAGGCCAATTGAGTGGTTGGTTACGTTAGTTGCGGTAACGCGAGCGTTGCAAGGAGCATAAACGCAATCAAGGCCAACAGGCAAAATGCCATAGCCCTGGCCAAAGAGACCGCTTGAGATTACCTCATCGTGAACCTCTTGTACGCTTACCAGGACACCAGAAACTGGTGCATAGATAGTGTCTTCCCTAGTAGCAAATGTTGCCTTCTGAGGCTGCTCTGTTCCGTTAGAAGGAACAAACACATTCTTAACCTTTGACCAAAGACCCATGATGCCTCCTTGAGTATGTGCTCTGCACAGATACCATCTGACATAACGTTTCTATTTTACCTAAGCGAGAAGGACGAATGCTCCACAGAGGAACATCCGTCCTTCTTTCACGAATTTACAACACGAAGATGCAGAC
Organism: uncultured Atopobiaceae bacterium; assembly: GCA_963538075.1. Classification (GTDB taxonomy): domain Bacteria; phylum Actinomycetota; class Coriobacteriia; order Coriobacteriales; family Atopobiaceae; genus Lancefieldella. Next base: position 8,698 of record CAUTGQ010000040.1, on the reverse strand, counting down.
TATTGCATTCTCTTAGCACCTCTAAAGATGATTGAACGTGCAGCAAAATAGGTAACCAGGAAGTATCCACCATACAAAGCAGCTACGACTGCAACCACCCCACCAATACTGCTAGCCACATCAAAGTTGCCAATCGACTTAATGACAGAAACCATAATGGACATCGCACAAGTAGCGTGCGCAGCTGCCATAAGCAACGGGAACAGGAAGTACACACCAATCTGAACAAAGAGTGCACGACTTGCAAGGCCCTTCTCGGCACCAAGCTCTGCAAGAACTTGGTAAGCGCGAGCGTTGTCCGATGCCTCGGAGAGTTGCTGAAGTGCCAAGATAGCGGCGCACGCAATGAAGAGTACCAGACCGATGTACAGCGCCAAATACGTCACAATACCAGAGAGTCCAACAGCAGATTGAATGTATTGAGAAGCAGTAACAACAAACATCAACGAATACGGGTCGGAATCATTTCCAGTTAGGCCGCCATCGCCAAAGTACTGCTTCATCTGATTTCGGAATTGAGCCTCAGTGGCATCGCCTGGGGTTTGATAGTTGCCCAAGATGTAAGAGTTGGTCAAAACGGTGCTTGAAGGGAAACTTTGATCAGCAACAACTACGATTCCATATGCAGGCATAAGAGCAGGACCGCCTTGTGTCTGCGCAATGTCGAGCGTTCCGCCAACAGCATGAAGCTTGTGGCCCTCAATGGTGAGCTCGGGATTGTTTGCAAGAGAATCCTGCCAGTATTTTGTGAGATTAGTATCTAGCGTCCAAACCATATAGCCGTCAGTACCAAAGTCAACAGGCTCAAGCCCAGATGCAACGCGCAGTTTGTTGTACTGAGAAGCTCGCATCAAAGTTACGTTTTTCTGCGCAGGATCTTCCTGGCCACTATAGCCGGTAAAGTAATCACTAAAGCGCTTGCCTGTTACAGCATCAATAGAGCCATACGTAAAACTAGGCGTTGTTGGATCACTTTGAGCGTAGTACGTATCTACCTGGAAGGCGTTTTTGATAGTTTTGTCCCACTCTGGATCTAGCTTCTGCACTACAGCAAGGTAGTCGTACGAATCTGCTGGACCAGGGGTATAACTGCGCTCTGAGCCTGGATTAATTGCCACAGAAACATCGTACGTTTTGAGCTTAGAGAAGCTGGCATTCATAGAGTCAACAAGCGAGAAACCCGTACCAAGTCCACAGACTGCCACAAAGAGCATAGCGCAGACTAAAGAGATGGAAACCCAAGCAGTATTAACGCGGGCATTAAATTGACGCAGGATAAATGAGTGAAGACCCTTGTAGTAGAAGCCCTTCTGCATCTGCATGAATCTGAGCAAAAAACCAGAGATTGAGAAGAAAAAGAGTGCTGTGCCCACAGATACCAAAGCAGTAGCCATGGCAAACTCTTCATCTATCTGTTTTAAACCATTGTGCTGAAGCAGAGTATAGGAATACGCAATAATTCCAAGAGAGGCCAAGAAGAGCAGTACTGAGACGGTAAGGTTTCTTACCTTGACGGTTTGAGTTACTTTATCTGCGTTAAGAAGGTCAATCAGCTTATAGCGGGACACCGTGGTGACGTTAAAAATCAGCGCAACCACAAACATAACTACAAAGTAAATAACCGTTTGAATCAGTGCAGTTTGCGAAAACACAAATTTAAATGAATCAAGAGTCGTGTTGAACATGTGGGCCGTTGCAAACATCATAAATTGAGAGATAAAAATACCTGCAACAAGTCCAACTACCAGGGCGAGAAAACCAACAAGCAGTGTCTCAATACTCATAATCTTAGAGACATTTCTCTTGGTCATACCCAGTATCTGATACATACCAAATTCTTTTTTCCTACGACGAATCAGAAATTGATTAGCGTAGACAACAAGAAATCCCATAATAACGGCGAGAAAAACGCTTACTCCAGAGATGGTATTACTTAAGAGCTGAACAATGCGTCTCTGGTCTTCAGAAAGATTCAACACCATAGACTGCTGAGTAATTGAATTGAAGGAATAAAACAGTGCAACGCCTACTGCCAATGTCAGAAAGTAAATGCTGAAATCGCGCAGTGATTTCTTGACGTTACCAAGCGCGATTTTACTGTACATCAGCACCCTCCCCTCCCAGGAATGAAACAACGTCCATGATCTGGTCAAAGAACTGCTTACGAGGTTTCTCGCCACGAACTATCTCGTTAAAGATGCGACCATCTTTAATGAAAATGACGCGATGAGCATAAGAAGCTGCATATGAATCGTGAGTGACCATGGCAATGGTTGCACCATTACGGTTGAGGTTCTCAAGGCTTTCGAGGAGTGTGCGAGCGTTCTTTGAGTCAAGTGCGCCGGTTGGCTCGTCTGCAAGAACCAGCGAAGGGTTAGTGACAATTGCTCGAGCAGCAGCAACACGCTGACGCTGGCCACCGGACATCTCGTAAGGGAACTTGTCCAGCACCTCAGTAATCTGAAGCAGCTTGGCAACGTTTTCTACGCGCTCCAAAACTTCCTGTGCACGGACGTGACCAATGGTTAAAGAAAGCGCGATATTCTCGCGAGCAGTAAGGCTGTCAAGCAAGTTTGCGTCCTGGAAAATAAAGCCTAAGCGGTCACGCCTAAAGGCAGAAAGCTCTGCTCCACGCAGGCTGGAAAGCTCTTGGTCATCAATAAAGATGTGGCCTGCAGATGCCTGGTCAATGGTAGAGATGCAGTTCAAAAGAGTAGTTTTACCAGAACCAGAAGGCCCCATGATGGCAATGAACTCACCGCGAGCTACAGAAAGATTAATGCCGTCCAGTGCCTTTGTGATATTTCCGCGAGTTCCATAGTACTTCTCGAGGTTTTGGCAAACCAAGACGGTGTGAGGGGTAAGTGCTGAAGATTGTCCAGCCACAACAGTTGGCTGAGTTGGAGTTACTTGAGTAGCTGCCATGTTGCGTCCTTTCGTTGGGAGCGAGTAAATCTTGAGATATATACTCCTGCACTACCGTTTACGTTGCCATCGATTGACCTTACAGAAACCTTACGCTTTTCTCACTTTGATGTGTCAAAATATCACTATCAAGCATACGGGAGGGGCATGCTATGCAGTTAGTAATTAAAAGATTTGGGCAGCTTACCGCCAAAGAGTTATATCAAATTCTTTCTCTAAGAGCAGAAACGTTTATTGTTGACCAGCAGATTATGTACAACGATCTTGATAACGTTGATCAAGTTTCTACCCATATCTTTTATCAGGATACTGACTCGGTAGCTGCATATTTGCGCATCATTGATGCAGGACAGTCATACAACTCCCCAGTTCTTGGCCGCGTATGTGTTAGCAACAAAGGCGCTGGTATTGGTTCAAAGCTGCTGCACGATACCCTTGATTACCTGGCACAAGAAAGTAGCGCCTCCAAGGTGTTAGTTGAGTCGCAACTCAAAGCTCAGCCTTTCTATGAGCGTGCTGGCTTTACGCAGGCATCTTCTAAGGTGCTTGACCACTTTGGCGTCCTCCACCATGTACTCTCCCTTGACCTTGATGCATATCGTCAGGCGAGAAATACGGTCAATGTTGATGACGTTCACGTTTCAATTAGACCACTTGAAGTAGCTGATTTACGTGCGCTGCAAAAGCTTAGTGTAGAGACATTTGTAGATACCTTTATTGACTCTAATACGGCAGATGATTTGGCAAGCTGTATTGACTCGCTCTACAACACAGAAAAGCTTGCTCGCGAACTTGCTGCTAAACACTCATATTTCTATTTTGTTGAGGTGGAAGACCAGATAGCCGGCTACTTGAAGCTCAATACACGCTATGAGCAAACCGAGGGTCAGCGCGATGACTCACTTGAAATTGAACGCCTGTATATCCTTCCACGTTTCAAAGGCCTACACCTTGGATCAAAGCTTATGAAATTTGCCCTTGATTTAGCAAAAGAGAAGGGTAAGAAGCGCGTGTGGCTGAGTGTTTGGGAACACAATGAGCCTGCTAAGGAATTTTATTTACATTGGGGATTCAAGCGTTTTAGTCAGCATACCTTCCCAGTAGGAAGCGATCCTCAAACGGATGAATTGTGGGAGCTCATGCTGTAAGCTATGCCTTTATCGCAAATCCGTAAAAGACTGGTTGAACGTAATAGAAAAGGTTGAACCTTTACCAATTGTACTGCTCACAGCCAGCTTAAGGCCCATCTTTTTGCAGAGCTCATAGCAGAGATAGAGACCCATGCCGGTTGATTTGGCGTACTTGCGTCCATTTTGGCCGGTAAATCCCTTATCAAAAATTCGAGAAAGATCCTCTTCAGGAATACCAATGCCATTATCTTTAATGAAGAGAGTGGTTGAAGTAGTTCCCTCACGTGGCTCTGAGACAGAGGCAGAAATCCAAACGTTCTTCTCGCCAGGTGCAAGCTCTGGATTTGAATACTTGGCAGCGTTAATGAGGAGCTGTCGCAAAATAAATTCAAGCCATTTTGGGTCAGCCTTGACTACGTGGGCCAAGTCATCAAAATGCGGAGAAACGCCAGCGTCAATGAAAACGCGCGCGTTATTTTTAAGGGCGTCTTTGACAATAGACTGCAAATTGACGTCTCTGATAGAAAAATCTCGATCTACGGACGCACTGCGAGCATAAAAGAGCGCCTGTTCTACCAGCGATTCAATCTTAGTGAGCTGTGTTTGCACGTCATCCATAGGCAGCGATGGATTATTTTGAGCAACCAAATGAGCTGCAGCAATGGGAGTCTTAATCTCATGCACCCACATCTCAATGTACTCTCGATATTCCTTTGATCGCATATGCTCATCGGCAAGCTGGTCCATCATAGACTTTGACATACTTGAAAGTGCATCTTTAAAAAGCCGTTCTTCCAGCGTTGAGGGCGTGTCCAGCATGGTAGGAACCAGATAGCTCTCTTTATCAGTTGCTGCTAAATTCTCAGCAAGCCGCTGGTAAAACCAACGACGATGAAAATAATCGGCTAGAAGCGCAGCTGCTCCCACTACCCATAAAACCAGAATACAGTAGGCAATAGCAAACACGTTAAGTCCAACACCTTTAAGCATAAAGCCAATTAACGTGCTGCTAGCTATAAGCGCAAGAAAGAAAATAGTTCGATTTTTTAGATACTTGAGAAACGACATAACAGCCTACTCAATAACATAGCCAAGTCCGCGGCGCGTCATAACAAAATCCTCAACGCCAATGCTTGCAAGAGTATTTCTGAGGTGGCTAATGTTGACCGTCAACGTATTGTCATCAACAAACTCATCCGACTGCCACAGCTCTTCTTGAATACGTTGGCGAGAAACAACCGTTCCTGCGTTTTGCATCAAAAGTGAAAGTATTCTGAGCTCGTTTTTGGTCAGCTCAACGCTCTTCTGATTTGCAGAAACTTTGCAGGAAGAAGAATCAAGCGTCACACCTGCATGTGAAAGCTTTGTTCCTGTTGTGACATCGCTGTTTGCACGCCTCAAAACCGAAGTAATGTGCATAAGCAAAATCTGGGTGTTATAGGGCTTGGCGATAAAATCGTCTGCTCCTAACGAGAGCACCATAAGCTCATCAAGGTCAGTGTTTCTGCTGGTGACTACAATGATGGGAACGTTAGAGAGCTGTCGTACTTCTCGACAAATCTGTTGTCCATCAATACCGGGAAGGTTGAGATCAAGCAAAACCAGGTCTGGATGCGCAGTAATAATCTGTTGAGGTACAGACTCAAAAGACGTGAGCGCCTGAGCCTCAAAGCCGTTTCTTTGCAGCAGCAGCACCAACTCCTGCTGAATCTGATGGTCATCTTCTACAACCAGAATTTTTGTCATGCGTGCTCACCTCCCGCTACGCTACGCAAGTCCCACAAAGCGTTGGGCGTTTTCCCAGAGTATGGTATACGTCTTCTCTTTGGGGATATCAAGTCGCTGCCAACGAAGCTCTGCCAAGCGCTCAACTGTGTGTACCACCATTGCTGGCGTGCACTCCCCTCCACGTAAAGGCTCTGGCGCCATGTAGGGGAAGTCAGTCTCTGAGAGCAGTTGCCCCTCTGGACAGGAAATCATTGCAGCTCGAATATCATCGGAGCGCTTAAACGTTGCTGCACCACCAAATGCTACAAAGCAACCAAGGTCTGCAAAAGGCTTCATGACCTCTGGACCATCCGTGTAACAGTGCAGGTCACAGCCTGCCTTAGGCACACCTAGACGGTTTAGTATTTCAAGCGCCAAATCATGAGCGTGCGTATTATCAGAACCATCACGCAGGTGCAGCTCAACGCGTTGATTGTGCTCATGTGCAATGGAAAGCTGACGCTCAAATGCCTGGCGCTGGACCTCTTCTGGAACCTCACAGTACGGTCCAAAATCAAGGCCGATTTCTCCCACTCCGACGCAAAGAGGGTGCTTGAGCAGCTCAAACAAGCGCTGTTCAGCTTCTTGGTTGTAATCTGGTGCGCTATAAGGGTGAGCGCCTACTACAAAATACGTGTGTTCAAACAAATACTCTGCAGGTAAATCGCAGGGTACGCAGAGATCTGCTTCGACCAGCTTTGTATAAGCAGCGTGAGCCTGGCTCAGAGTATCCTCAAACCAAGCGATAAAAGCGCTGATATCTGCCCACTTACGAGGAAACTCCGTAGCAATATCTACGGGAACAATAAGCATCCGAACGCCCGCTGCTGCTGCTCGTGCAAGAGACTCTGCAGCGCTGTGCTCGTGGAGGCTACCCAAATGACCATGGGTATCGGCAACAGGCGCCAAAACACGCGGCGCTGGGCGAGGCGTACCGTAAATATCATGGAATAGCTGACCGTCAGAAAACGAAAGCGCTTCCACTTCTTCTGCTGGTAGATGATGCTTTTTCTTACTCACTCAAAGGCTCCAAAGCAGCTGCAAGACAAATAAAATCTTGGCTGGTCAAAACTTCTGCGCGCACCGTAGGTGCAATTCCTGTGGCGAGAAACGCCTGGTCTAGCATGTCTTTATCAAAGCCAGAGGCGCTCATTGAATTACGAATGGTCTTTCTGCGTTGAGCAAAGGCAGCGTCAATAACCCTCATGGTATGCAAGAGTTCTTCTTCAGAAAGAAGCTTGGAGGTCACCGGGTTTCTCGCGATGGTGCGATCAAGGCGAACCACAGCAGAGTTGACGCGTGGTGGAGGCATAAAGTTGCCAGGACCCACTTCAAACCTGCCTGTAACCTGCGCAAACAAGGACAGCTTTGCCGTATAGGCACCATATGCCTTGGTGGAAGGCTTGGCAGCAATTCTGTCGGCAACCTCAGCCTGCACCATGACTACTGCTCGCTCAAGCGAAGGAAGCTCCTGGAAGAACTTAAGGATCAGCGTAGCTGCCACCTGATACGGCAGATTGGATACAAACTTAGTTGGCATCGGAGCGCTCGTCGCTGCGTCATGAGCAACGGCAGGAAGCGAGCTGTAAGCCTCGGAGAGCTTCTGCGGCGTGATTGCCAGCGCGTCACCCATGATCAACGCAAATGAGTCTGGATGAGGTTCCTTGCAGGTTACTGCTAAGACTTGCTCAAGCTCAGAGTCCGCCTCAAGCGAGCACACTGCGAGTGCGTTGTCGAGCAAGGCAACCGTAAGGGTACCCAGGCCGGGCCCAACCTCAACAATTACATCGGTAGGCTGAACCTCTGCAAGCTGGACGATCTTCTGAATAATGTGGTCTTGCACCAGGAAGTTTTGGCCCAGCCTATATTTGGTGGCAAGGCCAAAACGTTCCAGCGTTTCTTTAGTGGCTCGCTGATTAGCTAGCCACGATGTCTGATGCGATGCGTGCTCCAACACGATTACTTGTTTGCAAGACGTGGGAACAGAGCGTCTCCCTTAGAGACAGCCAAGCCACCCTGAAGCTTGCCCCATACGCACTCGCTGCGGGTATCGGTAGAGGTAATCTCTGCCTCGTCAAGGCTCATACGGCGCAGAACCTCTGCGGACGTAGTAGGCATGAATGGCATAAAGAGATGTGCGCAGATGCGGATAGACTCAAGCAGCGTATAAATAATCTCTGCAAGCTCTGATGCGCGCTCGGGGTCTTTTGCCACCGTCCAAGGAGCAGCGTCCTCAATGTAGTGGTTAGCTGAGTGGACAAGCTCCATGATGATGTTCTTAGCGCCTACGTAGTCCATCTTCTCCATGCACGCCGCGTAGCGGTCATAGATGCCCTCAGCCAGCTTACGCAGAGGATGGTCTACAGCAACAGAAGATCCATCAAAAGTTGGAGTGACACCCTCAAAGTACTTATCGCTCATGTTAAGGGCGCGAGAAACCAAGTTACCCCAGCTATTTGCCAGGTCAGCGTTATAGACCTGCTCCATGCGCTCGAAGGAAATGCCGGAGTCCTCACCAGGAGTGACGTCGGTCATGAAGTAGTAGCGGTAGCCCTCAACACCCAGCAGGTCCAAAACGTCCTTAGGTGCAATGGCGTTTCCGCGAGACTTACTCATCTTCTCAACAACGCCGGTCTCAGAATTACGGACGTTAAGGAAGCCGTGAGCAAAGATGTGCTCAGGAACAGACTCACCAAGGGCCATAAGCATCGCAGGCCAAATGACGCAGTGGAAGCGGATGATGTCCTTGCCGACAACGTGCATCTGAGCTGGCCAGAAGCGCTTTCTCATGGCAGCAGCCTCTGGACTGTCATCACCGTAGCCAACAGCGGTGTAGTAGTTGAGAAGAGCGTCAAACCAGACGTAGGTTACGTGAG
>CAUTGQ010000039.1:0-9861 GCA_963538075.1 uncultured Atopobiaceae bacterium | reverse complement strand
GGCAATACCGTTGGCGTTAAGCCATCTCCTACCTATGAATTCCGCATCATGGTCACTCCAGTTGGAGCGTATTACTCTAACGGTGTTGCTCCTGTTGCACTGACCGTTTCTCCTTATGACCGCGCTGCTCCTCACGGAACCGGCAACATCAAGGCAGGCCTGAACTACGCTATGTCGCTGTACCCAACTACCTGGGCACATGAGCAGGGCTTTGCAGATAGCATGTATCTTGACTCTGGCTCTCGTACCTATGTTGAGGAGTCCAGTGGCGCAAACTTCCTCTTTGTTGATAAAGAGGGAACTCTGGTTATTCCACAGTCTTACACCGATTCCATTTTGCCTTCTATTACCCGTCGCTCTTTGGCAACTGTTGCTAAAGATATGCTGGGCATGAAGGTTGTCGAGCGTCCTGTCCGCTTTGACGAGCTTGACCAGTTTGTTGAGTGCGGTATGTGCGGTACTGCTGCTGTTATTTCTCCTGTTGGCAAAGTTGTTGACGGCCAGAAAGAGATTGTCTTTGGCGCTGGTATGGAGGCTGTTGGACCAGTTATGTCTAAGCTCCGCAACACGTTGACCAGCATTCAGTCTGGCGAGATTGAGGCTCCAGAGTCAGACTGGATTTGCAAGATTTGCTAAGGCTTGCGGTTTCAACAACGCTTTACCTTTAAGAAGAAGGCGAGAAGATCAATCGATCTTCTCGCCTTATGTTTTACCTGTAAAAGCAGGGTTCGTGCGTTACTTGAGCCTTGACGCTTATGCCTTGTGGGAGGAGCCCAGGTTATCCATGTGGCTTGCAACAATCTGGGTGATTGCTTCCATACCAGGAACGGAAGGCTTCTTTGGATCAAAGTTACCAGGGTTCTCGGACATGTACTTCATGAAGGCTGCAGTGAAGACCTGGCGGAGCTCAGTTGCGTAGTTAACCTTGCAAACGCCGTTCTGGATTGCCTCTGCTACCTGGTCATCTGGCACGCCAGAAGTACCGTGAAGAACCAGAGGAATATCAAGGCGCTGGCGGATTGCCTTCAGAACACCCTGCTCAATGTGAGGAGTGCCGTGGTAGACGCCGTGAGCGGTGCCAACACCAACTGCAAGAGAAGTGCAGTTGGTGCGTGCAACAAACTCTTCAGCCTGGTCTGGATCAGTGTAGGGGTTCTCGCCCTCAACAGCTGGGCCGTCGTCCTCTTTGCCGCCAACCTTGCCAAGCTCAGCCTCAACAGGAAGGTTGATAGGGCCTGCAAACTTGGTTACGGATGCGGTAAGGGCAATATTGTCCTCAAAAGGAACGTGAGAGCCGTCAATCATGACGGAAGTGTAACCAGCACGAGCTGCCTGAATGCAGCGGTCAAAGCCGTCACCGTGATCAAGGTGAAGAGCAACAGGAACAGTTGCCTCTTCAGCAGCACAACGAACCATTGCTGCAAAGTAATCAAGGCTTGCGTACTTGATGGTGCCAGGAGTGGTCTGAAGAATAACAGGGGAGCGGCGCTCTTCTGCTGCCTTAACAACAGCCATTACAAACTCAAGGTTCTCAACGTTAAAGGCGCCAACAGCGTAATGGCCAGCCTGTGCGTCAAGAAGCATCTGCTTAGTAGTAACGAACATCTATTGCTCCTTTCGCCCTTATGGGCTCTTTGATTGACTGAAAAAATTGTAACGTTTCTCTTACTCTGTTATGCAACTTTTCTAGAAATCGTTTTGTCTTTGTAACCTTTGGTGAGAAACCCGTCTTGCGGTGACTTAATCAGCAATCTTTTTGATTGCCACCTGTTTATGAATTTCTGCTGCAACAGCTTGATCAAAGCGTCCGGTACCTGCAGAAAGACAACTTGCGGTAGCGCAAGACAGCGCAAAGGTAAGACACTCTGAAGTTGGCTTTTTCTGAGCAAGCGCAACAGCAAATGAGCCAACAAGGGTGTCTCCCGCACCAACAGGATTGATAGCCTCGATTTTTGGAGGATTTGCCCTAAAGGTTCCTTCATCAGAAACCATTAGTGCACCTTTTGCACCAAGCGAGACAACTACAATTTTAATGCCGCGTTTATGCAGCTCCTGAGCTGCCGCGATGACCTCATCTTCTGTGGTTACTTCTCTTCCTAGAAGCTGACCGATTTCATCGGTATTTGGTTTGATCATGGTAGGAAGAGCATCAATGCAGGAGGTGAGTAGTGCGCCCGAGGCATCTACAATACAAGGCACACCAGCAGCCATAGTCTCTTCAATAAGCTCTTTGTAATTAGCAGCAGAAATGCCTTTTGGAATACTGCCGTTAAAGGTGACAACCTCAGCTTCTTTGATAAGCTGCACAAGTTTTGCCTTGAAGGCAAGGAATTCTTCAGGAAGAACGGGCTGACCAGGCTCTAAAAACTCAGTTGACTGTCCGCTTGGCTCCAGAATGTTGATGCATGAGCGGGTTTCTTGCTCGGTATAAATAAAATCACTGGTAATACCATCTTTATGTGCCAGTTCAACAAGGTATCTACCGTTATTTCCACCTACAAATCCTGTAGCACATACGGGGTAATTAAGGGTGGTAATGGCTCGTGAGGCGTTAAGACCCTTGCCGCCTGCGCTGTTATCTACTACCGAGACTCTATGCACGGTTCCATCTACAACAGGAGAGTCCAGGTAGTACACCTTATCAATGGATGCATTGAGTGTTACGGTAACAATCACGCATATCACCTCGTCAAAAAGACAGTGCACAATGAGTGCCTAGAGAATAGCAGGGGCGAGAAACGCTTTGAAACAGTGCCTCTGTAAATAGAATCGAGTTGAATCTATTTAACCAAAGTGCTATCAAGAAACTTTTCTTTAGATGTTATAAAAAAAGATACCAGTACATAATTTCTTAATACCAATTTTATGTTTTCATCGTATTTGAGCAGGATTTTAGGGTTGTTTACTCCATTTATTACGTATAAAGGTGCGTTATAGGAACTTCTAATTTTTCAGAAAAAGTTCTAACTTTTTAGTGCCCCATCACAATTTATCCATATATCTACCTGCGAAAATAACAATGAACGTACCGTTTACGGTAAAAATAGTACCGTTAAACCGTCGATTGTTAACGTACACATCACAAGAAGCTCTCTAGACTATACTTATGTTAGGTTGTTATCTGGTATCTACCACTTTGAGAGATGCTTCAACGCCCTAAAGTTTTCCGTGTAGCTCTCCAGATAGTTTCCAGCTCTTTGAAAGGAGTTTGACATGGTAGGTTGCGTTCTAACTGGTCATGGAACGTTTGCAAATGGTCTTGCTGATGCTTTAAAGATGATTGCTGGTGAGCAAGAAGCTTTTGTTCCCGTTCCTTTTATTGAAGCCGGTGCTGCAACGTACCCAGAAACTCTTGCTGCCACAATTTCTGATCTTCTTGACACTACTGACGGTGTACTGGTTTTTTGCGACCTGCTTGGCGGTACGCCTTTTAATCAGGCAATGATAATTGCCCAGAACTATTCAAACGTAGAAGTTGTTACAGGCACTAACCTTCCTATGCTTCTTGAAACACTTGGTAGCCGCATGGCAGACACCTCTCTAGAAGAGCTGGTTGATACTGCTGTTGTTGCTGGTAGCCAGGGAGTTGTCCATAAGCGTCTTGAGCTTGAGGTTGAGCCAGAAGATGACATCTTCGGAGACGATGGTATTTAAGTAGCGTTTGTTGCTGAGTTAAGGAGATACACATGGCAAATCTAGCAGAGAACATCCTTGCTTCATCCATTGTTCTTCTCGCGTTCTTGGTAATTTTAGGTCTTGTGTATTCCTTCTTTGTATGGAGAGCTTCTTCTAAAAAGGCAGGAACAACTTCAGAGTTTCTGAAGAATCTTCATGCAGGTCAGAAAGTTAAGACTAACAGCGGAATGTATGGCGTAGTTAAAAACGTCAAAAAAGAAACAGTAGATGTTGAGTTTGCTCCAAATGTGGTTATTACGTTGGATCGTTGGGCGTTAATCAGCGTTTCCAACAATAAATAAATTTGCAGTAAAACACGCAGCGCAAGTTGCGAGTAGTGCGATGAAAATCGCAGATAGCACGTAAAAAATGCGTGCAAAGAGAGGAGAACTTGTTATGGGAGAACCAGATATCAAGCTTGCTCGAATCGATAATCGTTTGATTCATGGCCAGGTTGCTACTCAGTGGAACGGCACCCTTGGTACAAACCTCATCCTTGTTGCTAATGACGAGGTTGCAGGAAATAAAATGCGTCAGGGTCTTATGGACATGGCAGCTCCTAGCGGCGTTGCAACCAGGTACTTTACGCTTCAGAAAACTATCGATGTTATTCACAAGGCTTCTGCGAGCCAGCACATTTTCTTAGTTGCCGAGAATCCAGAGGATGTCCTCACTCTGGTCAAGGGCGGTGTTCCTATCAAAAAGGTGAACATCGGCAATATGCACATGGCTGAGGGAAAGCGACAGGTCGCCACAAGTGTGGCGGTAGACGATAAGGACGTCGCTGCCTTCCGTGAGCTTCAGGAATTGGGGGTGACTCTAGAGATTAGGCGTGTTCCTACGACCCCGGTCGAGGATATCTCAAAGCTATTCGAGTAAGTTTTGCGCGCAACTTCCTGGTAGAGATTACAAAAAGTTGCAATGGTGCAACGTTTCTAGCAGGTTGGCAAAGGTATTCGAATAGTCTGCCGATCATCGTCATCGGTAGTTATGGTGTGTTTGAAAGGAGGAGTTAAGATGGATGTTAGCCCTATTCAGGTGTTATTAATTTTCATCGTTGCGTTTATCGCTGGCATCGATCAGTTTAGTTTCCTCGAGTCTCTTTACCAGCCAATCGTAACTGGTTTTTTGGTTGGTTTGATTCTTGGTGACGTTCAGACTGGTCTCATTGTTGGTGGTACTTATCAGCTTATGACCATCGGCAACATGCCTGTTGGTGGTGCTCAGCCACCTAACGCTGTTATCGGCGGCATTATGTCTGCAGTCTTTGCAATCACTACTAAGCTTGAGCCAATGGCCGCTGTAGCTGCAGCAATTCCATTCTCTCTGCTTGGTCAGTATGCAGTAACCATCATCTTTACCATTATGTCTCCTGTAATGGCAACCGCTGATGCATACGCCGAGAAGGCCGATCCTAAGGGAATTGCTCGTATCAACTATGGTGCAATGGCTGCTCTTGGTCTCTTCTTTGGTGTTATTGTTACCCTGTTCTTCTTGGGTGGTGCTGCATTTGGCACTCAGATCACCACGGCAATTCCAAAGTGGCTCATGAATGCACTGTCCGTCGCTGGTGGCATGATGCGCTTCGTCGGCTTTGCAATCCTGCTGAAGGTTATGGTTTCTCGCGAGCTTTGGGGCTTCTTCCTCATGGGCTTTGCAGCTGCAATCGTATTTATCAGCATTCCTGAGCTCTCTGGTCCAGCACTTCTGCTTCTTGCTCTCATCGGCTTTGGTATCGCATTCTGGGATTACCAGCTCCAGACCAAGATGAAGAATGCTGCTCCTGCTGTTGTTGCTGGAGGTGACTTCGAAGATGGCATTTAATATTCCTGATACCTATCAGAACACCACTCCTGCTGAGCCACTTGATCAGAAGACGCTCAACAAGATGGTATGGCGCTCCCTGTTCCTGCAGGCTTCCTTCAACTACGAGAGAATGCAGGCAGCTGGTTGGCTCTACGGTATCCTCCCTGGTCTTGAGAAGATTCACGGCGACAACAAGGATGACCTTGCTGCTTCCATGAGTCACAACCTTGAGTTCTACAACACCCACCCATTCTTGGTCACTTTTGTTATGGGTATTGTTCTCTCTCTTGAGCAGAACAAGCTGGATATCCCAACCATTCGTGCAGTCCGCGTTTCTGCAATGGGTCCTCTGGGCGGCATTGGTGACGCACTGTTCTGGTTCACCCTTGTTCCAATTACTGCTGGTATTACCTCTAATATGGCAATTTCTGGCAATGTCTTTGCACCATTCTTGTTCCTTATCATCTTCAACATCGCACAGTTTGCTGTACGTTATTGGCTGATGAATCTTTCTTACAAGATGGGTACTGACGCAATTACCCTGCTCACCGAGAACGCAAAAGAGTTCACTCGTGCTGCTTCTATCCTGGGCGTCTTTGTTGTTGGCTGCCTGGTTGTCTGCTACGGTGGAACCAAGCTTGGCGCTGGCGCAAATATCCCTAACGGTGAGACACACAGCGTTGTTCTTTCTCAGGTAACTCTTTCTGACGAGCAGCTTGCTTCTGGTCAGTATGACAAGGCACTCTTTGCTGAGGGTTCTTATTCTGACTACAAGAAGAATCCTGAGTCCGTTAAGTTCATCGGCGGCAAGACTGCTGACGGCAAGGACGGCACCACTGCTATTGCTCCAGTTGGCAACGGTGTTAACCTGGTAACTGTTGGCGAGGAAGTCACTTCTCCTGTCTCCATTGACATCCAGAAGATCCTCGACGGCGTTTGCCCAAAGCTTATCCCACTGGCTCTTACCCTTTGCCTGTACTATCTCATGGCAAAGCGTAACTGGACTCCAATCATGTGCATCTGCCTGCTTCTGGTAATTGCACTCCTAGGTTCTGGCTTTGGCGTTCTCCCATATATTTGGGGTTAAGTAAGTGCGACGGGTGTCCACTTAGTGGGCACCCGTCTTTTATAGGAGAGTTTTGATGACAGCGTTTATGGGAAGACAGCCACTCTACGAGCAGCTTGCAAACATGCTGCGCTATCGTATTGAGAACGAGATGGATCCAGACGATCCACTTCCTTCTGAGCGAGAGCTCTCCGATTCCTATGGACTTTCTCGCACCACGGTAAGACTGGCCCTGCAAGAGCTTGAACACATGGGGCTCATTTACCGTCAACGTGGTCGCGGTACCTTTGTTGCTGACGTTTCTGAACGCGCAACAGACCTTATGGGCGGCTATAGCTTTACTGACCAGCAGCGTCAGTTGGGCCGCGTTCCAAAGACGACTATTCTTGAGTTTGACACTATTGAGGCTAATAAGTTCTTAGCCCAGCATATGCATGTTATTCTTGGCGAGAAACTCTTCCGCATCAAGCGTTTAAGAAGTGCTGATAATGTACCTATGATGCTGGAGGTAACCTACCTTCCAGTCTCACAGTTTTTCTCGCTTACTGCTCATGATGTTGAGCAAAAATCTCTGTACCAAATTTTTGAAGAAGACTACAACATAAAGATTGGCGTAGCAGAAGAGGAGTTCAAGGCTTCAATTGCTCGCTCGGATGACGCCACTTTATTGCAAATTTCTGAAGGCTCGCCTGTTTTGAGTCTCACACGCACCACGTACAATGACAGAAATATCATTGTTGAGTTCACACTAAGCGTGGCCCGTGCGGATCAGTTTAGATACAAGATTGTACATACACGCAGTTAAATAGCTGTGAGAAGGGATATCAATGTTTAAGAAGAGCCAAGAAGAGCTAAAGGCACTAGGCGCTCATATTACAACTGCCGAGATTAAGCAGCAGCCTGAGCTTTGGGTATCTACCTTTGGCATTTATCAGGAGAACCTTTCTGCAATTAAAGAGTTTGTCGAGCGTGCTCGCAATCTTGGCGAGGGTCGTCGTACCCGCGTGGTCTTTACGGGTGCAGGTACCTCGGCATATGTAGGCGATACCATTACTCCGTATCTTCGTTCTCATGGCGAGAAGAGCTCTTTTGAGTTTGCATCCGTTGCAACTACTGATATTGTTTCTGATCCTTATGGCAGCCTTGATCCAGATGATCCAACGGTCTTGGTTTCTTTTGCACGCTCTGGTAATAGTCCAGAGAGTCTTGCTGCCGTAAATATTGCCCGTAAGATTGTTAAAAATCTTTTACTCATCAATATTACCTGCGCTCCTGAAGGAAAACTTGCCGTTGAATCCGCAGGTAAAGACGATACATTGCTGCTTCTTATTCCTGGTGCAAATGACCAGGGCTTTGCTATGACCGGCTCTTATAGCTGCATGACACTTCTTGCAACTCTTGTATTTGATAGTGCTGATGACTCACAGAAGAAGGCTTGGATTTCTGATGCTGCTGAGCTGGGTAGGCAGGTAATTGAGCGCGAGGAAGAGATTGCTGAGTGGCTCAAGAGCGATTTCAACCGCATTACCTATCTGGGCTCTGGTCCTTTTGTGGGTCTTGCTCATGAGGCCCAGCTTAAGATTTTGGAGCTTGCAGCTGGTATTAATGCAACGTCGTGGGATTCCTCGATGGGATACCGTCACGGACCAAAGTCGTTTGTCGACGAGCACACCCTGGTGTTTGATTTTGTTTCCAATAACCCTTATACGCGTCAATATGATCTGGATATTCTTGACGAGATTAAGGGGGACCAGATTGCTGCTCTGACCATTGGTATTGAGCAAGAAGGGGCAACAAACTTTACGGGAAGAACGTTTAGTCTTCCAGTATTTACAGAGCCTCTACCAGCACCTTATTTGGCTCTGCCTTTTGTAATGGTTGCTCAGGTGGTGGCACTCTTGAACTCAGTTCGTGTCGATAACAAACCGGACACACCTTCTCCAACTGGTCAGGTTAATCGAGTGGTTAAGGGTGTTACAATTCACTCACTATAGGAATTACTAAGAAGGACGTGCCTATGGCGCGTCCTTTTGAGAATGATTGAGGTACGTATGAGTACATTTGCAGTTAAAGCAGATAAGTTCTTTTTGCCAGGAGCAACTTCTGGTCCAGGATATTTACTCGTAGAAGATGGTGTATTTGGTCATTTCACTAATGAGAAGCCAGACTGCGAGATTATTGACCGCACTGGTTCTTGGGTGGCACCTGGCCTTGTTGATACCCATATCCATGGCTTCCTGGACCACGATATTATGGACTGCGATCCTGATGGCGTCATTGAGATTGCCCAGGGCCTGCTCTCTAACGGCGTAACTTCTTGGCTTCCAACAACACTGACCGCAAGCGTTCAGCAAACTGGTGATGCTTGTGAGTCCGTTGCTGATGCAGCAGAGGGAATTGCGGCAAACGGCATTGATGCTGCTCGCATCCAGGGCATCTTCCTAGAGGGACCTTTCTTTACCGAGAAACACAAGGGCGCCCAGAATCCTGCGTACTTCCTTGATCCAGATGTAGAGGTCTTTGATGAGTGGCAGGAGCGTGCCGACGGCTGGATTGCCAAGATTGCTATTGCTCCAGAGCGCGATGGCGCTCCAGAGTTCTGTGCAGAGATGGCAGACCGCGGTGTTCATGTTGCACTTGGTCACTCCGATGCAACGTATGAGGAAGCTCTTGCCTGCGTAAACGCTGGTGCAGACATCTTTGTTCATACCTATAACGGCATGAGCGGTCTTCACCACCGTGAGCCAGGTATGGTTGGTGCTGCAATGACCACCCACGGTACCTATGCAGAGGCCATCTGCGACGGCCATCACCTTAATCCTATTGCAGTCCGTGCTCTGGTAAATGCAAAAGGATATGACCATACCGTTCTTATTACAGACTGCATGCGTGCAGGTGGTATGCCTAATGGACAGTACAAACTTGGCGATTTCCCTGTTGTTGTTGAAGGCGGAACTGCTCGTCTGATGGATGAGTCTCATAGCCTTGCTGGTTCAATCCTTCGTCTGTTTGAAGGCGTGAAGAACGTCTTTGACTGGGGCATTGTATCTGCTGAAGAGGCAGTTCGTATGGCTTCAGAAAACCCAGCTCGCTCCTGTGGAATTGATGATGTTTGTGGCTTCATCCGTCCTGGATATGATGCTGACTTTATTGTTATTACAAAAGATCTTCAGCTTGAAGAGACGTTCCTCGGCGGAAAGAGCGTTTACAAGGCTTAAGCTGCGGATCTTACGTAATGCAAACTAAAGGAAGTCTATGGAGTTCTATTCCCATAACTATTTAATTCACCATGCGACAGCATTTGACTGGACTCA
>CAUTGQ010000038.1:0-9917 GCA_963538075.1 uncultured Atopobiaceae bacterium | reverse complement strand
CTTTTTGACAGATTATCTGACTTAGGTGTGTTTTGAACTGCCTCCTATTTCTCGTATCCAAGAAATGGGAGGCAGTTCACAAGCGAGCGTCTTTTTTGTAAACGTGAACTGAACTGTTTAGGAGAACAACTTACGCAAGCGGCTTATACGCATCATTAACATTGATGTGACAATAACCACCTGGGTTCTTCTTCAAGTAATCCTGATGATATTCCTCGGCAAGAACGTAGTTATCCAGTGGCTCCACCTCAACGGCAAGCTTCTGACCAAACAGAGACTCCTGCTCAGACATAATGCGCTCAATTACAGCTAGGTCAGCGTCATTTGTGTAATAGATACCAGTGCGATACTGCCTACCAACATCGTTGCCCTGCTTATTAACCGAAAGGGGATCGATTACCCTAAAGTAATAGCGCAGGATGTCATAGAGGCTTACAACGCTCTGGTCATAGGTCACATGCACTGTTTCTGCGTGATCTGTGGCTTTGACCTCCTGATAGTTGGTATCCAAGGTCTTTCCATTTGCATAGCCAACAGTGGTTGCAGTAACACCCTTAATTCTGGAGAAGTACTCTTCAAGACCCCAGAAACATCCACCTGCTAAATAAATCTCTGCCATAAAAGCCTCCTAAGGCCGAATTGCTGTTATAAAAGTTTGAAGTGGCTTCGCTTTACTTCAAAGACGCCTTCTTTACATAGAGAAGATATTACCGCGCTTAAGGCGCTTCTATCTACACCAAGATAATCGGCAAGCTGTTGGCGATTGTAGGGGATATCAAACTCCGACGAACCCGCAGCTTGCGAGCGAGTGTTCAGGTACGCCATCAATTTGCCACGAATACTCTTTGGAGCAGCATCTTGAATACGACGGCTCAACATGATGTTTTTCTGTGCAATAGAAGCCATAAGGTTTCTGGTGATAATATCCACGCCGCCGCAGATGTCGCATGTTCTGGTAGTAATCTGTCGTAGGTCAAGCAGCAGAATTGCAGACGTCTCCGTGGCAACCACTGAGGTCAAGAGCGGCACGTTTCCAAGAGCAGCATATGCCTCGCCAAAGGTCTCTCCGGTATGAAAGGCTCCCATTACAGAAATATTTCCCTGAGCATCTGATCCTTCAACGTGAATGGCACCAGAGATAACAATGCCAAACTGATGAGCCTTATCACCAGCGCATAGAATAATCTCTCCAGGTTTATAGGTGTGTACCACCCCACGTAAATGCTTCAAAAGAGCATCTAGCTGCTCTGGCTTTACGCCTCTAAATACCCCGGTGTTAAGCAAAAATGAGGGCTTAATGTCTTGTACGTTCATATGCTCTCCAAAAAATTCCTGGATAGAAATCGTTTTGTTGTAATTACAACATACCTTATTCCACATTCCTGTAATCATGAAACCCAGAAGAGCAAATCTCTTCTCGCTATATGGTTTTATGGAGAGGAAAAATAGTGGATAACAAGATGTTCTGTTTCCAGTGTGAGCAGACAGCCGCTTGTACTGCATGTACCGGCGCTGCTGGCGTTTGTGGCAAGCCTTTTGACGTCGCATTTGCTCAGGACGAGCTCACCGGCGCTCTGGTTGGCCTTTCTCGCACCGAGCTTGCTGCCGGCAAGCGTTCTAACCGTGCTGACCAGCTGATTGTCGATGGTCTGTTTACCTGCATCACCAACGTCAACTTTGACAAGGCCGCTGTAGATGCAATTACTGCTCAGGTTCGTGACGAGAAGAACCGT
This sequence comes from uncultured Atopobiaceae bacterium, assembly GCA_963538075.1. Taxonomy (GTDB): domain Bacteria; phylum Actinomycetota; class Coriobacteriia; order Coriobacteriales; family Atopobiaceae; genus Lancefieldella. The sequence goes on along the minus strand of CAUTGQ010000038.1, from coordinate 8,184 downwards.
CTAGCTGCAGAGGCTGGCGTAGAGCCTGTTGAGGACCTTCCTCTTGGTGGCGTTTGGTCCGACAATGAGGACATTAGGTCTCTCAAGTCTCTCATTCTCTTTGGCATTCGCGGTATGGCTGCTTATGCTTATCATGCTCGCGTCCTTGGCAAGACCGATGACGCAGTTGACGCTTTCTTTGTAAAGGCACTTGCTGCTCTTGCTACTGAATCCTCCGTTGACGTTTTGCTGCCTCTTACTCTTGAGGTGGGCGAGGTTAACCTCAAGTGCATGGCTCTTCTCGATAGCGCAAATACCGGCGCTTATGGCACTCCAGTTCCAACTGAGGTTCCACTGACTATTGAGCCTGGTCCCTTCATTGTTGTTTCCGGCCATGATCTTCTTGACCTCAAGATGATCCTTGAGCAGACCGAGGGCACCGGTGTTAACGTTTATACTCACGGCGAGATGCTCCCAGCTCACGGTTATCCAGAGCTCAAGAAGTATCCACAGCTCAAGGGCAACTTTGGTACCGCATGGCAGAACCAGCAGAAGGAGTTCAAGGACATTCCAGCTCCTGTTGTCTTTACCACTAACTGCCTTATGCCACCTCGTCCTAGCTACAAGGACCGCGTCTACACTACCGAGCTTGTTGCTTTCCCAGAGCTTGTTCACATTGATGAGGACGCTAACGGCAAGAAGGATTTCAGCACTGTTATCAAGCAGGCTCAGGAGCTTGGCGGATACGCTGAGGCTCAGGAGCTCACCGGTATCAACGGTGGCCACAAGGTAACCACCGGCTTTAGCCACGGTGCAGTTCTTGGCATTGCCGATAAGATCATCGATGCTGTTAAGCAGGGCGCTATCAAGCACTTCTTTGTTGTTGGTGGCTGCGACGGCGCTCGTCCTGGTCGTAACTACTACACCGAGTTTGTTGAGCAGACTCCTGCAGACTCCGTTGTCCTCACCGTTGCTTGCGGCAAGTTCCGCTTCAACGACCTTGACCTGGGCACCATTGGTGGCATCCCTCGTATTCTTGACGTTGGTCAGTGCAACGACGCTTACGGAGCTGTTCAGATTGCAACTGCTCTTGCAAATGCATTCGACTGCGGCGTTAATGACTTGCCACTGAGCTTTGTTCTGTCTTGGTACGAGCAGAAGGCAGTTTGCGTCCTTCTGACCCTGCTGCACCTTGGCATCAAGAACATCAAGCTTGGACCAACTCTTCCTGCATTTGTCAGCCCTAACGTCCTTAACATTCTTGTTGAGAACTACGGTATTGGTCCAATTGGCGATGCTTCCGAGGATCTTGCTCAGATGCTTGCCTAATTGGCGAGAAACCCCTCTAGTCCTTTCCTTAAAACACCTCCTAGCACATGGCTAGGAGGTGTTTTTATTAATTGAATTAAAAAGATATATGTAAATTGAAATAAGTTTAATATAATTGCTATTATCTTCAATGAAAGGATTTTCAATGGATTTTAAAAAGATTCAAGAGATTTTTTCTAGTTACTATCTCGCTATTCCTGACTATCAAAGGGATTATTCCTGGACAGAAGCCGAAATATCTACTCTTTTTGAGGATATTAAAAATTTATTGATTAACAACTCTAATGAAGAACATTTTCTGGGTGCTATTGTTACTACTAGTTTCGATAGTGAATCATCTAGTGGTATGGATATAGTTTTAGAGGATTATAAAATTTCAACTGACAATATTAGACACGTTGTAGATGGCCAACAACGACTTACAACTATCTCTCTACTCATGAAAGCTGCAATGGATTTATCTTCAAATACAGTCACTTTGAAAGAGCAAAGACAAATGATTCAGGGCTATCGTCGAAATCTTGAAAGTTGTTTATATGGATCGGAAATGACCAGTGATGGCAAAAGTGCACCAAGGTTATTTTTAAATGGTAATACTGCCCGCGTCTATATGAGTGATAAGGTTTTAGGTATCAGTAAAATTTCAGGACAAATGAAATATAAAGGTGCAAAACGATTAATCAAAGCATTTGATTATCTAAAGTTTTCTATTGAAGAACTATGTAACGAATATTGCAAAGATTATAAAGTGGAACCATTTGAATTCTATAGAGCTTTCTTCCAAATGTTCACCAGTCAGTTAAAATTTGTGGTCATTGAATGTAATACAGCAATGAATGCATTTCAAGTTTTTGACTCTTTAAATGGTAAAGGTAACGATTTGACTGCAGCTGATCGTATTAAAAATATTTTTTTAAGTTGGTGTAATAACAAAAATGCGCTAAATAAATGGAATAGCCTTATTTCACCACTAGATCAAGATAATCTTGTTAAATTTTTTAATTGCTATATGTTCTATCTTAATGGCAAACGCGTACAAAAAAGGAGACTTCCAGACGAGTATAAAAACGAATTTAGTGGATCCGCTAATATTGATTTTGATAATTTTTATCAAAATCAAGTTAATGCTGCTGAGATATATGGAAAAATTACAGGTAGAAGTACAGGAATTAAAAGCTTAGATGACGTAGTGTTGGCTGATTTAGACACTTTAAATCAAGAGCAAGCATACTTACCTTTATTTGCCGTTTTATTACACTTTGATGCAAAGGAAAATGCTGCGGCAATTATTGAATTTGGAAAGTCTTTATGTTCATTAATAACAAGAATGCAAGTATGTGAAAAGTCAAATAACAAACTTGATGCGATTTTTGCAGAATGTATCAAAAAAATTAAAAACAATGAATCTATTTCTGTATTAACAAGTTTTATAGATTCAAAAAAAATTGAAATTGCTAATGATGCTCAGTTTAAGAGTGCTTTCCAAAATCTATCAATAAAAGATATGAAACAAGCTAAATACTATCTTGTAGGTATTGAGAATTACCTCAGAGAACAAAATGGAGATAGAAATAAAGTTGACGTTAGCCCAAAATTAACAGTCGAACACATAATTCCTCAAGATGAGTCTGCCTGGAATAATTGGTTTTCTGAGCTTGATTTAATTATTCCGGAAGATGACTACAGCGAATTTAGTGAAATGGTTATACCTTCCATTGGCAATATGCTTCTTCTGTATGATGATGATAACTCAGCAGCTGGAAAAAATACTTTTTCAGAGAAAATCAGGGTTTATATACAAGGTTCAAACAATGCTACCAACAGTTCACCTATGAAAACGTTTATGCTTGTTGATGACTTTGTTAATCAATATGAAAAATCGGGTTTCTCTGATAAATCCGTTGAGGAGCGATCTGAGAAACTTGCTAATCTTGCTATTAAAGTTTGGTAAGTCTTAAGGATTAACATTGTTTATTAATAAAGCCATAAGTAAAGAAGAATATGACATCTCTGATGAGCAATCAATTATTGAATATGCCTCTAAACTCGTTGGACACTCACTTCGTGAAGTTACCGATGTTGAAGTCCTTGCTGATCACAAAAAGCGCCGCGGTGCCTTTGGTAATGCAGTTGAAGAGCTGTATTTTAAATATCCAATTAACAGTGATTCAAATCCTGATTTTGCTGAAGTGGGACTTGAATTAAAAACAACTCCCATGAAAGAGAATAAAAAAGGTGATTTAGTAGCCAAAGAACGCCTTGTCATCACCATGATTGACTATGACAAAGTAGTTAATGAGACATTTGAAGATAGTCATTTTCTAGGGAAGTCTTCAAATATTTTATTGATGGCTTACAAATATGAAAAAGGTGTCAATCCTATTGATTACAAGGTAATTTTGGCAAACAAATGGAATATTCCTGTTGAGGATTATGCTCAAATTAAACAAGACTGGGAAACAGTTGTTACCAAGGTTCAGTCTGGTCATGCTGAAGATATTTCTGGCTCAGATACTCTATATCTAGAAGCGTGCACTAAAGCTGCTAACAGCTCAATTAGAACAACACAGCCGTATTCAAATGTTCCTGCTAAGCCTCGCGCCTGGGCATTTAAAGCATCTTACATGACTACGATAGAAAAACAGATGCTAGGTAAAGGTGCATCTCAGATTAAAAGGAATGAGTCTGAGCAAAAACTCTCTCTTATTGATCTTTTGTACAGAAGGTTTAAACCATATTTTGGAAAAACCGAAGACCAGCTTGCTGCTGAATTTAATATAAGTAAGTCAAAAGACAAATGCGCACGTATTACTAAACATATTCTAGGTATTGATGAAGATCAGAAAATTGAAGAGTTTGAAAAGGCTGGTATTAAGCCTAAAACGATGAGACTAAAATCAAATGGAGTACCAAAAGAATCCGTAAGCTTTAAAGTCTTTGATTACTTTAAGGTTGCTGAGGAGCCTTTCGAAGAATCCGATTTATATCACGACCTATTGTGCAAATATTTATTTGTAATCTACAGAGAAAACTCTTCAGGCGATTTTGTTCTCTCAAATATCTTGCTCTGGCAAATGCCTGACTCCGATCTAATATATGCAGAACAATGTTACCTTCAGATGCAAAAGAATATTAAAGCTGGACGAGCTGATATAAGCGTTAAATCTTCTGAAAATAAATGTTGTCATGTAAGACCTCATGCAAGAAATAAACTTGATACAAAACCTCAACCGTATGGAAAACCTGAGGTTAAAAAGTGTTTTTGGTTGAATAGCTCTTATCTTGCAGATGAAATATCTGAAGGACTGTCCGTTAAAGAATAAGTTGATCTTCTTGGTTATCTGAATTAGACTGACTTTTTGTCTGGTGATCGATTAGTATAGTAAACACAAAATTGGTCCACAGCAGCGATAGGAGAAACGTGGCCAAAGCAATTACTGTAGCCGAGCTCTTTGCGGGAGTCGGTGGATTTAGACTTGGCCTAGAGGGTTATAAAGACCCTTCTAATAAAGCTAATAACCTGCCAAAAGCGGGAACGTTTAAAACTATATGGGCAAATCAGTGGGAACCACCAGGATCTCCTACAAGACAGTTTGCCGCAAATTGTTATAGGACTCATTTTGGCAATGATTCAGTCGTAAGTGAGGACATTAATAAAGTTCTTAATGAGTATGAGCAGGGTCTACGCGATATTCCTTCGGTCGATATGGTCGTAGGCGGATTTCCTTGTCAGGATTACTCGGTTGCTAAACCTTTATCTCAGTCGGGAGGTATTGAAGGAAAAAAGGGTGTTCTATGGTGGGACATTTACAAATTCCTAAAAATTCAACTAGATAAATCTCCTAAAAATGCGGAGTGGTGTCTTTTAGAGAACGTTGATCGTCTTCTTAAAAGTCCCGCATCTCATCGTGGTAGAGATTTTGCAATTATTCTTAGCTGTCTTGCTAGCCTAGGATATTTCGTTGAATGGCGTGTGGTTAATAGTGCGGCATACGGCTTTTCACAAAGAAGAAAACGTGTATATATTCTCGCACGTAGAAATGCTAACTGGGAGCTTTCAGAACGCTTAACTTCAGGAATTATGTCCCGAGCATTTCCTTTTAATCGTGTGGGTAATATCTCTTATGTTGATATTCCTAAAGATCCGTTTGTTGCTACAAAAGACTTTAATTCTGAGGGATCTAAAACATCTCCGTTTTTAGATGCCGGTGTGATGGTAGATAATCGTGTTATTACCTGTAAAGTTGAAGAGGTTTATAAGGGTCAATTTAAAACGCTGGGAGATGTTCTTTCTCCAGAGAATGAAGTTCCAGAGAGCTACTTTATTGATAATTTACAGCTTTCTCGCTGGGAATACCTTAAAGGGTCAAAGCGTGAAGAGCGTGTCAATAAGTACACAGGTCAAACCTATTTTTACTCTGAAGGCTCTATGGCTTTCCCAGACCTTCTCACTAATCCTTCAAGAACAATTCTTACGGGTGAGGGAGGAGCAAGTCCTTCTCGGTTTAAACACATCATTAAAGTGGGCGAGAGGTATCGTAGACTTGTTCCAGATGAGCTTGACCAGCTACAGGGTTTTCCTAAAGGTTGGACTAATACAGGAATGAGCGACAATAATCGTGCATTCTGTATGGGAAATGCTCTTGTTGTTGGTGTGGTCAATCGTATCGGAAAAGAAATCTACAAAGAATTGTAAGGTCAAGGCGTCTTTCAGGATTTGATAGACGCCTTTCTTTTAATCAAATTGCTTCACGAACCCCAAATATTCGATTTATTAAAGAACGTTCAAGAATGACGCTCTTCTCGATAACAGAATGTGGCATAATGCCACTGTCGAAGTAACAATTAATGTTAGTCATTAGTAGCATTTAACAGAGGGGTTTCTATGGCTAAAGTTGCAGTTATCGGTTGTACCCACGCAGGCGTTTTTGCCACTTCTTCAATCCTGGGTGCACACCCAGATTGGGAGGTCCACGTCTTTGAGCGCAATGACACGGTTTCCTTCCTGTCTTGCGGCATTGCTCTTTGGGTAGGTGACCACGTAAGCGATCCTAACAAGATGTTCTACAGCTCTCCAGAAGCCCTTGCAGAGGCTGGCGCTCACGTCCATATGACTACCAACGTCACCTCCGCAGACGTTAAGACCAAGCACGTTGCATGGGAAAACCTTAAGACTGGTCAGACTTTTGAGGATGACTTCGACTACCTCGTAGTCACCACCGGCTCTAAGCCAATTGTTCCTCCACTGCCTGGCATCGACGGACCTCGCGTTCTTCAGTGCAAGAACTGGGCTGATGGCCGTCGCATTCACGACACCATGGCAGAATCCAAGTCCGCTATTGTCATCGGCGCTGGCTACATTGGTGCCGAGCTTGCAGAGCAGCTCTCTGAGCGTCAGAAGGCAGTCACGCTCATCGACATGCTTCCTCGCGTTCTTGCAAAGAACTTTGACAAGGCAATCACCGATCAGGTTGAGGCTGCTTACAAGGAGCACGGCGTCACCCTTGCACTTGGCGAGAAGGTCATGAGCTTTGAGGACAATGGTGATTCTGTCACCGTTGTTACCGATAAGGGCTCCTACACCGCAGATTACGCAATTCTGGGCATTGGCTTCCTGCCTCGTACTGATCTCTTTGACGGTCAGCTTGATATGCTTCCTAACGGTGCTATCAAGGTTGACGAGTACATGCGCACCAGCGAGCCTGGCGTCTTTGCAGCTGGTGACTCTGCATCCATTATCTTCAACGTCACTGGTAAAGAGGACTACATTCCTCTGGCAACCAACGCTGTCCGTCAGGGCCTGCACGTTGGTCCTAACATGCTTGAGCCAACCGCTGCATATGCAGGTACTCAGGCTTCCAGCGCAGTTCAGCTCTACAACTACTCCATGGCCGCAGCAGGCCTTACCGTTGAGGGTGGCAAGGTTCGTGGCTACGAGTACGATTCCGTCTCCATCACCGAGAACTACCGTCCCGAGTTCATGCTGACCACCGAGCCAGTTACCGCTACGCTGGTCTGGGATCCAGAGACTCGCCTTATCAAGGGTGCACAGTTCTTCTCGACACATGACGATGTTGCTCAGGCAGCAAACGTTGTCTCCGTGGCCATTGCTGCTGGTATGACCATCGACAACCTTGCAGCTGTTGACCTTCTATTCCAGCCAAACTTCACCAACCCAGTCAACTACATTGGCTCCGTTGCTATGGCTGCCTGCGCAAAGGCCAAATAAGCTCCGCACATAACGCACAAAAGAGAAGGAAGCTGGTGGAGGTGCCAGCTTCCTTCTTTGCTATCGAGCCCGAGCCTAGCTCGATCAATGTCTGTTTTGGGCGACTGTGCGTCAATCTTGAGACGACACCTTGCTTGAAACGACGGCTATCTTGAGACGACGCCTTGCTTGAAACGATGGCTATCTTGGCTCTCTGCTCACTACGGCAATGTAGTTGAGGTCGTCAGCGTGATCGTTGAAGAACGTAAACATGCTGGTAAACATCTTGGTATTCTCAGGCTTAAGGCCATTTCTAATAACCCTTAGAGCACCATCAGCGCCTTCGTCCGCAATAAGTCCCGCCGGATTCATGAGCGTCATCTTGCCGTTCTTAGTTTCTGGGCAGAAACCCGCCGACTCAAAGAGGTTCTTCCAACCTACAAGAGTCAGAGGCTTTACGTTGACGTTAATGGTTCTTGAGAGCTCATGGACTAGCTCGTCGTCTTCTTTGAGCAGAAGAACGTCATGAGTAAGCAATACGCCACCGGGCTTAAGTACGCGTGCGTACTCTTTTACGGCTGCCTCTTTCTGCTGATCAGAGAGCATAGTGAGCATAGCCTCGTTAATAACAACATCAAAGCTGTTATCAGGGTAGGAGAGGTTTGTAG
>CAUTGQ010000037.1:0-9981 GCA_963538075.1 uncultured Atopobiaceae bacterium | reverse complement strand
TTCAGACGTGTGCTCTTCCGATCTTAAGAAAGCTTCTCTTCAATACCAGCCAAAGAACCGCCGTAGAAATCCCACACAGTCACGCGGCCGTTGGCATCTCGCTGATACTCGGGAGTCTTCTCCCAGTCCTCAACCAGCTGGCGAGAAACCCCATTTCTTGGAACGGCAAGCGCCTGCTTGGTACGTTCGCGCCAGTTTGCATCTCGTGCAAATCTGTCAGGGAAAATCTGGTAGACAACTCCCCCCTTGTACCAGCTAGGATCTTCAACACCCGCAAAGCTGGTACGAGGCTCATAGCAGGTAATCTGAAATGATGGTGGCTCGCCATAGGCAAAGTTGCCAACACCGGTGCACCTATTTTCTTGAGCACCATATGACCAAACTGCTCCGTCAGAAGCCTGCAACTCAAAGCGATACCAAATAAGGCCTGTAGCAGCTGGTTTAACAGTTGCTTCAAAGCACTGCGCATAGTCGGGTACATCAGCTGGGAGCGCGCCAGCAAAATCACTCTTTTGCATCACAACGCGTTTCTCGCCAGACAGAGCTTGGGCCTCTGGAGACGATTCAGGTCCATACTCTTGCCAGAGACGAAGCGTTACTGATTGAACATCATCGTCCCAAGCAAATATTCTGATTGTTGCTGAAGTACCTAGTTCTACCGCGCCTTTTGGATCCCTACAAACAATGTTTGAGGTGTTGTGAAAAGCCTGCATTCTTACCAATCTCGACGACGTACATACCTGATAATCTCAGGGTGTAGTAAATGATACACGTCAAGATATTCATTTGCAGCGTTATGCCAACTAAAGTCCTCTGTCATCGCCTGTTTTACAAGATTTGCCCACGCTTGTTTATCGTTTCTATACACATCGGCGGCGTACAGAATAATATCTGCCATTTCATCTGCGTTTTGATTGGCAAAACTAAAGCCGGTTCCTTCTCCCGTAAACTGGTTGAACGGTTTTACAGAATCTGCCAGACCGCCCGTCTCGCGAACTACAGGAAGCGTGCCATAACGCATAGAAATCATCTGAGAAAGGCCGCAAGGCTCAAACTCTGAAGGCATCAAAAACATATCTGCACCTGCATACATGCGGTGAGAAAGCGCAATATCAAACTCAATACGTGCTGCCATACGGTTGCCATAGTGCCCATCAAAGAAGCGCATAGCGTCTTCTTGTTCAGCGTCACCAGTTCCTAGAACAGCAACCTCAATACCTGCACAAATAAGGCGGTCCATCGCATAGCGAATCAGGCCCAAGCCTTTCTGGTTAGTCAGGCGCGTAACCATTACCGCAAGAGGTACATCTGGATTTACCTCAAGACCCAGCTCTTCTTGCAATTGACGCTTACACTCAGCCTTACCTTCCATATGACGTGCCGAGAAGTTCTGTGGAATATAAGAATCACTTGCAGGTGACCACGCACCAATATCAATACCATTCAGGATGCCGCGCAGTACACTTTGACGGCGACGGAAGATATCATCCATTCCCTCTCCGAAGTGCTCTGTCTGCAGCTCACGGGCATACGTTGGGCTAACGGTGAGCAGATAATCAGAGTAGCAAAGCGCGCCCTTCATAAAGTTGATAGAGCTTGCGTCACATCTCAGTTGATCAACCGCAGCTGGAATATCAGCAAGGCCAAGCACGTCGCTCAGCATCTTGTCAGTAAACTGGCCTTGGAACTTGACGTTATGAATGGAGAAGACCGTCTTAACGTTGTGGACCTCAGGGACGCCCTGATACTGCTCACGCAGAAATACGGGTGCCAGTGCCGTTTGCCAGTCATTGCAGTGCAGAACGTCGCAGGAGAGCTCTGGGACGTGTGCAATCAGCTCACACAGAGCCTTGGAGAAGAACGCATAGCGCTCTCCATCATCAAAGTAGCCATAGAGGCCATCACGAGCAAAGTAAGACTCGTTATCTACAAAGTAAAAATCAACGCCTTCATGAACCAGATGCCACAGCCCACAATACTCAAAGCGCCACGAAAGAGGCACCTGAAGCTCGTAGACCTTCTTCATCCTTTGTTTCCACTCGGGCTTAATGGAGCTGTAGAGTGGCGAAATAACCGCCACTCTTGCTCCTACTTTTTTAAGTGCTTGTGGCAATGAGCCCGAAACATCTCCAAGACCACCCGACTTGGAAAAAGGCGCTACCTCTGAAGTTGCATAGACAACGCGAAGTTTGCGACGCTTGGAGACTTGGGACATTGTTACGCCACCCTCTTATTGTTTTTACGCTGAATAAGAATTTCTTCGCTGGTACCACGAAGCTCAGTACCCGCAGGAATAACGTTAGAGCGATCCACAATAGCGTGCTCGACTACAGAGCCTTCCTTAACAATGCAGCCCTCCATCACAATGGAATCACGAACGATAGCACCGCGCTCAATAATGACGTTACGGCCAAGGATGGAACCAGTAACCGTTCCGCGAATGCGGCAGCCTGCAGAAATAGTAGAGTTACTTACCTTTGAGCCAATCTCAAACTTTGCAGGAGCAGTATCGTGTGCCTTTGTCTTGATGGAGCGCTCTGGAGTAAAGAGTTCATTTGCTGGCATGGGGTTCAAAAGCTCCATGTTAGCCCGATAATAAGAGTTCTTTGAGAAGATAGATGCTACATGACCTTCAAAGTGGAAGGTGCGAACCTTGACACGGTTATAGTCAGCGTGGAGTGCCTCAAAAAGATCAAGATAATCAGTAGCTCTATACCAATCAAGCATGTCAATAAGCAGGTCGCGCTTGATAATAAAGCAGTCAAGAGAAGCTTCATCTCCGCGCTGGACACCATTATGCGTCTTGACCACGCGGTCACCGTCAAGCTCAACACCAACAACGTCTCTATCGTTATAACGAGTGGTATAGGTCATCATGGTAATGTCAGCGTCAGACTCAAGGTGCTGGTCAAGCAGCTCGGTAAGATCAGAGTTGTAAACAAAATTTGAAGTGGACAGAAGAACATACTCTGCGTCAGTTCTCTCAAGATAGGGCCTGTTAGAAATCAGGTCTCTAATCAGGAAACGAGGTCCTGTGTGAGAAGTACCAAAAGCTGATCCAGGCAGAATGAACAAGCCGCCGCTCTTGCGGTCCAAGTTCCAGTCTTTACCAGAGCCAAGGTGATCAATAAGTGAGCGATAGTTAAATGGCATGATGACGCCAACGGTACTAATGCCAGAATTAACTAAGTTAGAAAGAGGAAAATCTACCAGGCGATATCTTCCCAAGAACGGCATAGATGCGATTGGGCGTACATCATTAGCGATTTCCATATTAGTAGAAGCATAATTGCAGGTAATAAGTCCAATTACCCTATTCATTAGTGCTCACCTCTTTCAACCACTACATCATTTCCAACAACAGCAATCTCCTTATTAAGGTCAGAGCTGCCAACGTGAACGTTCTTCTCGACCACAGCGTTCTCACCAAGGATTGCGCGAATTACCACAGCACCAGGCTTAACCTCTGCGCCAGGAAGAAGCACGGAGTCAATAACGCGAGCTCCCTCACCGATAACGGCATCGGTAGACAAGATTGAATGGCGAGAATAACCAAAGATCTGGCAACCATTACTGACCAGACAGTCATCTACCTCGCCGAAAGCGCCAATATACGCTGGTGGACGGGTGGAAGCATTGGACAAAATAGGGAACTTGTCCGAGAAGATATCAAACTTAGGCTCAGAGCCAAGCAGATCCATGCTGGTCTCGTGATAACTTGCAATGGTACCTACATCGCGCCAGAAACCCTCAAAGCGATAGGCAAAAAGACGTTTACCATCATCAAGCAACGTCGGAATAATATCGCCGCCAAAGTCATGAGAAGATTCAGGATTCTTTGCGTCCTCACGCAAGGTCTCAAGAAGCAGGTCTGTGCTAAAGATATAGATTCCCATGGACGCCAGGTTGGATTCTGGCTCTTTGGGTTTCTCGGAAAACTTGGTGATTCTATCCTCATCATCAATGGACATGATGCCGAAGCGAGAAGTCTCTTCCCAAGGAACAGGCATAACAGCAATGGTGAGGTCTGCGTTGTTCTTCTTATGGCAGGCGAGCATCTCGCCGTAGTCCATACGGTAAAGCTGATCGCCAGAGAGAATTAGTACGTAATCAGGGTTATTCTGCTCAATGTAACCAATATTCTGGGTGACGGCATCTGCGGTTCCCGCATACCACGCACCACCAGACTGTGTTGCGAAGGGAGGAAGAATAGAAATTCCACCACCGCGCTCATCAAGGTCCCAAGCACTACCTGATCCCACGTAAGAGTGAAGCAAATACGGACGGTACTGTGTCAAAACACCTACCGTAGAAATTCCTGAATTTGCGCAGTTGGATAATGCAAAGTCAATAATGCGGAACTTGCCACCAAACGAGACAGCAGGTTTAGCTACTTTTGAGGTCAGAGCACCTAAGCGGCTTCCCTGTCCTCCTGCAAGTAGCATTGCAAGACATTCCCTTTTGCCCATATCCAAATCTCCTCTCTCCCCAACAGAGGTCTATATTCTCAACGCCCTACGACGATTGAACCTAAACGCAGATCCTTACACGTGCCAAATATCTTCCATATATTCCCTGATAGTTCTATCAGCGGAGAAGAAACCAGAGTTTGCCGTATTGTGAAGTGCGCGAGCATTCCAGCTGCGACGATCTGCATAGGACTGAGTAAGCTCTTCCCATGCCTTCACATAGGCATCAAAGTCAATAAGCACCAGATCAGGATCGTTGTTGATCAGCAGGTAATCGCGAATTGACTCAAAGTTGCCAGAGAGTCGGCTCAAAGAACCATCGGTCAGCATATTTACAATGCGAGCCAGCGTTGGGTTCTGGTTAAGTAGGTTCTGTGCAAAGTAGGTGCCGGAAGCATATACCTGCTGAACTTCGTCTGCACGAAGACCAAAAATCTTGATGTTCTCTGGTCCCGCAAGCTCGGAAATCTCAATGTTGGAGCCATCGTAAGTTCCAAGTGTTAGAGCTGCGTTCATCATAAGCTTCATGTTTGAGGTACCAGAAGCCTCTGCACCAGCAACAGAAATCTGCTCTGAAATATCAGATGCGGCATAGATAAGCTGTGCATTTGAAACAGCAAAGTTTGGAATAAAGACAACCTTAAGGCGGCCCTCAATGCGCTCATCGTTGTTAACTACGTCCGCAACGGAGTGAATCAGTCGAATGACTTCCTTTGCAAAGGTATAGCTCTGAGCAGCCTTACCCGAGAAAATAAAGGTGGTTGGAGCTGGTTTATAGCTTGGGTCATCAAGCATGCGGTTGTAGAGATACAAAATCTTAAAGACATTAAGCAGCTGACGCTTATATGCATGGAAGCGTTTTACCTGCGTATCAAAGATGGTATTGGTATCCATCTCAACACCAGTTGTCTTCTTGACGTATGCAGCAAGACGCTCTTTTTCTTCTCTCTTTGCAGCGTCCATCTTATCCAAGAACTCAGCATTGTTCTCAAAAGCAGAAAGCTTCTGAAGTTCATTGGCATCATCAAGCCAGCCGGTACCGATAGCCTCAGTAATAAGCTTTGCGTAAGCGGTATTAGCCTGTGCCAAGAAGCGACGGTGGCAGATGCCGTTAGTCTTGTTATTAAATATTTCTGGACGAAGCTTGTAGAAATCCTTCAAAACACTCTGCTTCAAAATGTTTGTGTGCAGGTCAGAGACACCATTAACCGAGTGGCTAAACAGAATAGAGAGGTTAGCCATACGAACGGTGTTATCCCACAACACAGCTGTTGAGGCGAGAAGATCGGTGTTGCCGTTAGAGTCAGCAAGCAGCTGCTCCTTATAGAGGCGATCAACCTCATCAATAAACATATACAGGCGGGGAAGCAGCTCACGGAAGGTGTTGATAGGCCACTTCTCAAGAGCCTCAGGCATAACGGTGTGGTTGGTATAAGAGATTGCGTTTCTCGCGATATCAAATGCCTCGTTAAAGTCAACGCCATGGTCATCGACAAGCAGACGCATAAGCTCTGGTCCGCACATTGCTGGGTGCGTATCGTTAGTGTGGATGCAGACGTGATCTGCAAAGTGGTCCCAATCCTCACCGTACTTATCCTTATAAGCACGAAGAATAGTTTGAAGACCAGCGGAAACAAACAGGTACTCCTGCTTTAAGCGAAGAATGCGTCCGTGCTCACCTGAATCATTTGGATACAGAATGGTTGAAATTGCCTCAACGTCAGAGCGGAACTTATTAGCACGTGCATAATCGCCGGCGTTAAAAGCATCAAGATCAAAGTCTTCCTCTGCTGGTTCTGCAGACCAAAGACGCAGCTTATTTACGGTCTTTGCGCCATAACCAACAATAGGCACATCGTATGGAACAGCCCTTACTACCTGGCCACCCTCTTGCGAGAACCAAAAGTTGCCATTCTCGTCTTCATGCCTTACAACGGTGCCACCAAAGCGCACTAGTACGCTGGAATCGTCTTTTCTGACTTCCCATGGATATCCATTTGCCAGCCAGTTATCGGTACGCTCTACCTGGCGTCCATCCTTAATCTCCTGGCGGAAGAGGCCGTAGCGGTATCTCATGCCATTACCAAAGCCAGCCATTCCCTCGTGTGCCATGGAGTCCAGGAAGCACGCGGCGAGCCTACCCAGACCACCATTGCCAAGGCCAGGGTCTACCTCTTGAGCGGCAAGCTCATGAAGAGAGGTGCCCATCTCTTTAAGGCCCTCTGCAACAACGTCGGTAATACCAAGATTGAGCAGGTAATTTTCAAGCAGTGGTCCTAGAAGGAACTCAAGGGAGAAGTAATAGACCTGCTTGTTTGCATGAATATAGGAGGTTGACTGAATTTCTCGCGCCTTTTCTGCAATGAGGTGAGCAAGAACGTTATAGCGCTCCTGATCAGTGCACTCTCCATAGTATTTGCCAAGAATCTTGATGAACTTATCGCGATACTGCTCTTCAAAATCTTGTTTATCGGTAAAAATGTTTTGTCCGTTATTTACGGCCATGCTTCCCCCTCTTTGGAAGTTCTTTCTCAAACGCTAAAACAATGCCACCAAGCGGAGGAACAGACAGTTCTACCGAATAATCTCTTCCATTCCATGCCACTGGCTTGGTGGAAAGTTTCTTAGTATTCACAATACCCGAACCGCCAAACTCTTTTGCGTCGGAATTGAATACTTCTTTCCACACGCCTGCAGAAGGCATGCCCAAACGGAAGTTCTGATGGGTTGCAACGTCAAAATTGATGAGAATAACCAGGTCCTCGGAAGGCTTTCTTCCGTGACGAACAAACGAGATGATTGATTGCTCATTATTGTCTGCGTCAATCCAATCAAATCCACGGTTGTCGTAGGCATACTGCCAAAGTCCTGGATGATTCTTATAGAAATGATTAAGAGCCTTAATAAATGCCTGCTGATGAGCGTGAGTTGGATACTCCTCAGTCAGGTAATACTCAATGCCCTCGTAGTAGCGCCACTCAATAAACTGCGCAATCTCGTTGCCCATAAAGTTGAGCTTAGCGCCCGGATGAGTCATCTGATGAAGCGCCAAAGCCCTCATGCCAGCAAACTGTCTCCACCAATCTCCAGGCATGCGCTGAATAAGGCTGCACTTACCATGAACAACCTCATCATGGCTGAGTGGCAGCACAAAATTCTCATTGAACTGATACATGCTGGAGAAGGTCAGAAGACGGTGGTTACCTGGTCTATAAGGGAAATCAGTCTGACAATAGTGCAGCGTATCATTCATCCAGCCCATGTCCCACTTAAGGTTAAAGCCAAGTCCCCCAACCTCGGGAGGATAGGTAACCAGCGGCCATGCCGTAGACTCTTCTGCAATCATCAAAATATCGGGATGTTCTTTTTGAGCAGTCTCGTTGCAGAGACGCAAGAAAGCGCTTGCATCCAAATCTTCCTCTGTGCCCTTATAGTTAAAGCGCTTCTGAGAAGGATCATCGATACCAAAATTTAGATACAGCATGCTGCTGACACCGTCAACACGAATGCCATCTGCGTGATAGTCCTTCAGCCACATGAGCAGGTTAGAGACAAGGAAGCTTCTAACCTCACCACGAGTAAGATCAAACTTAAGAGTTCCCCAGTTAGGATGCTCTTTTTCTTCAAAGAGCTTGGTACCATCAAACTCCGCTAGACCATGAGCATCTTTACAGAAGCCTCCTGGGACCCAGTCCAAAATGACACCAATACCAGCCTGGTGACAGCAGTCAATAAAGTGTTTAAACTGGGCAGGATTGCCATACCTTGAGGTGGGAGCAAAATAACCCGTTACCTGATAACCCCAAGATCCATCAAAAGGATGCTCCATAACAGGGAGAAGCTCAATGTGGGTGTAGCCCATATCTTTAACATAGGCTACCAGCTCTTCTGAGAGGTCATCATAGGTGTAGAAGGCATCTACGCTGGTGTCAAAATAGTCCTTGGGTTCTTCGGCCTGCTCTATATTCTCTGTATCATCAGAATCTTCCTCTTGGGCAGTCAGGTCAGTATGCTGCTTCCAGCTCCCAAGATGAACTTCAAAGATGTTAAGAGGACTATGCAGGAACTTAAGTGTTGCACGCCTTTTCATCCATGCTTCGTCTTCCCAAACGTACACGTCTGGGTCAAACGTAATAGATGCCGTATGTGGTCTGACCTCCGCATAGGTACCATAGGGGTCAGCCTTAAAAATCTTCTGTCCAGAAGCGGATACAATCAGGAATTTATACAATACTTCCGAGGTGATTCCTGGAATAAAACCTTCCCAGATTCCGCCGTGTTTTGAACGAGAAAGAACGTTGACGGTATCATCCCAATTATTAAAGTCTCCAACAACAGAGACAGAGGCTGCATTGGGGGCCCAAACCGCAAAATGATAACCTTCAACTCCATCTTCTTGAACCGCAGGGTGTGCACCTAATTTCTTGTGACTCTGGAACCATTTTCCTTGCGCAAACAAGTATGCATCCTGGTCACTCACTGCTAACGATGCATTTAACTCTGCCATGCTCACCCCCGCGCTCATCTATGAATTCTACGCATTTTATAAATTTGTTATCCATAAACACTCGTAGTTGATAGTTACTAAGATAAACCATTACAAGGTAAAACACGGTGACAAACAGTCAATATGACTTTCACCGATAAAAAACGACCGTACGCGTTATTTTTTGTTCTCACCGATTTTTGTTAATAATAGTGAATAAAAATTGTAACTAAAAGAAATGGCAGCTTATCCAAATAAACTGCCATTTGATACATAAACTTTTTATATAACCGTAAGAAGACTTCAAGAAAGCTGGCTCCCAAAAGCCATCTCCCTGAAGCGATTTTCAGGTTTCTTGAAACTACATCTTACGTGGCACGGCCGTCTCAGCTGAAGGAGCATGAGCGGCAATCACGTCAAGAGCTGCTGCCTCAAGGTCCTTCTCGCCAGCTGCAACTGCCCTACCGTATGCATCGGTATCAAGAATTGCTTGACGGAAGCGGTCAGTGGTAAAGCCGTAAGGAGCACGGCCCCACTCGTTGGTCTTCTGTGCTCGCTCAACAATGATGTCCAGATCAGCGTCAACAGTTTCTGGCGTAATGTCCAGGTCAGCCAAGGTGGTTGGAAGACCAAGCTTTCTGTTAAGCGCCACCTGCTCCTCAAGAGCTTTACGGTTGCCGTCAAAGGCATACAAAACGCAGGTACCAAAGGAAACAACCTCACCATGAAGGTGTTTCTCGCCACGCTCGCCCAGAGCAGTAAAAGCATTGTAGAAGGCATGGGCGGTTGAGGAATTAAAGTAATACGCGCCGCGCTCTGCGCCAAGATTGGTGGTCATATTAGACACAATACCAGCAGTCACAATGATGTTCAGAACAACGTTCTCAAACGCCTCAGAGACAACACCAGCGCGCTTATCTGCCAACGCCTGCTCTGCGTTATCAAACAGAGGCTCAATGCAAGCGCCTGCAGCAAGAGCTCGTCCCATAAGAGGGCTGTGGAGCAGCTCAACTTCTCTGGAAGAAA
>CAUTGQ010000036.1:0-9993 GCA_963538075.1 uncultured Atopobiaceae bacterium | reverse complement strand
GCAAAGAATTACAGTAGCCAAACAGATTGGCGCTTATAAGAAGGAGCACGGGCTCTCTGTTCTAGATTCCTCACGAGAAGATGCTAAAAAAGACCAGGTTAAAGCTTCTGTTTCTCCTGAACTTACACCGTATGCTTTAGAGTTACTTGAGGTTTTGATGAAGGCTGCAAAAGCAGTTCAGGAGTCATCTCATGAGCTCTAAAACTGAGCAACAAGCCTCAAGTAACCCTACAGCCCCCCTTGCTCCTTTTGGGCTTATTGGCGAGAAACTCTCTCATAGCTGGTCGGCAGAAATTCATGAAAAGTTAGGGTCATTTCCTTACCAGCTCCATGAGCTTGCTGCTTCGGAGCTAAAGGACTTCCTCAAAGACCAACCTTGGCGAGGCTTGAACGTTACCATCCCTTACAAAAAGAATGCCTGCGCTCTTGCGGACTCAGTTTCTGAGGATGCTCAAGCTATAGGAGCGGCAAATACACTGGTAAAGGAAGCGAATGGACTCATAGCGGCAGACAACACAGATGTGTATGGCTTTGAGTATCTGGTTAAAAGTCTCAAGGTCAGCTTGAACCAAAAGAAAGCGATAGTTTTGGGAGCCTTTGGTGGTGCTGGTCAGGCAGTTTGTTATGCACTTAAAAAAGGTGGCGCGTATGTCGTGGGAGTCTCCAGAAACCCTCAAGTAAGCTCTTCATTTGTTGACTACGCAATTACGTATGACCAGCTTCAATCCTACTATGACGCTGATCTTCTCGTCAATGCAACACCGGTGGGAATGTCTCCTCACGCTGGCATCTCTCCTCTTACCAAAGAGGAACTAGCTTTATTTACGTCCCTGCAATGCGTGATTGATCTTATCTATAATCCGCTACGCTCTCAGCTTCTTTTAGATGCAGAAAGCCTCGGAATACTCAATGTAAATGGTTTAAAAATGCTGGTGGCTCAAGCAGCCAAAGCAAGCTCACTCTTTCTGGGACGGGATGTATCAGACGCTCAGATAGAAAGCATCTCGCGTGAGCTTCATGCCTCAAAAGAAAACATTGTGCTTATTGGCATGCCTAGTGTAGGTAAAACCTCTACGGGAGAAGCTCTAGCAAGGCTCTTACATCGCTCATGGATAGACACAGATCTTCTCATCAAACAGAAAGCTCATTGTGACGCGGCAGCCTACCTACAAACACACGGTGAAGCGGCTTTTAGGCATCTAGAACATGAAGTAATTCAAGAGATTTCCAGCATGAGTGGTGCGGTGATCTCTTGTGGAGGTGGCGTAGTTGTTACACCTTCAAACTACCAGCTCCTCCGTCAAAACGGCAAGCTTGTCTACCTTACGCGACCGCTTGAAGACCTAGCTATTGTCGGCAGACCTCTTTCAGAACGTATGGGAGTTCAGAATCTTGCTGCAGTACGTATTCCGCTCTACGAAGCATGGGCTGACTTAACCTTTTCTTGTCTCGGTAGTCCAGACGCAGATGCCAAGGGTCTTCTCGACACACTTTAAACATAACAGTAAGCGTTCGCAGTTATTTTTTAACCGTTCACCGGATGGTTCTTAGATTTTGAATTTTGGCACGTTAAAGCCCCTATACTTATGCTTCGTAGGTGTGTATTCATAAGACTACGAGGACGCTAGACCAAGTCAAACAGTTAAGTGTTTGATATTCGGTCGTATTTGGGGAGATATCCGATGGACAGCAATGCTATTGCTCGAGAGATTCTTAATGCAATAGGCGGTTCAAAAAACTTAACGCACAACGAAGTATGCATGACGCGACTTCGTCTTTCTATTGATGATATGACGCTTATCGACCATGAACAGCTGGCCACGGCCACTGGTGTTCTTGGCATTGTGGGAAAGGGGTCAAACGGCCTTGAGGTAGTTTTTGGTCCCAATCTTGTCGGTCAGGTAAATGATGCCCTTAATCACATTTTGGGTGAGCCAGAAAAGACTTTTTGTTCGTTAGACGAGAAGCGCTCAGATAACCCCGCTCAACACAATGAAGAGGTGGACGAGCTAATCTCTTTGCTTGCTCAAAAAAACACCCTTGATCAGGACGAAGAAGACTTTGATAGCTTTGCCTCTGACTTAGACGCAGACAATTTTGAGGATGACTATGAGGATGACCTCGATGCCCCTCGCCTGCTCATCATTAATGGCCCTAACATCAACATGTTGGGTATTCGTGAACCAGAGATTTACGGAAAAGCTGACTACAGAACTCTTATAGAAGTCTGTAAGGCGGAGGCTCAGTCTCAAGGTTTTTCTGATTGCGTTTGCTATCAATCAAACCATGAGGGTGATCTAGTTGATGCGATCCAGGACGCCCTGGGTAGCTACGATGGCATTATTATCAATCCTGCCGCCTATACGCACACCTCAGTTGCCCTGCTCGACGCAGCACTAGCGGTGCAAATTCCCATGATTGAGGTACATCTTACTGACATCTCTACCAGAGAAGACTTTAGGCACATTTCTTATATAAAAGATGCATGCTTTGCTACAGTTGCTGGTAAAGGAATTGACAGCTACAGAGAAGCAATCCAACTGATGGCGGTTCATCTCAAAGATGAAGCATTGCCAGTTGCTTATAACCACTTGGCGAGAAACACAAACCTGCTGTAATGCTAAGTTGCAGCAGATTTTTTATGCACACGCAAGCACATCTGATTCAGTTATTACCATATCTACGGCAACGTCAAATTCTGTATGAGGAAGCGTTGTCTTACTCAAATTTTGCTGGTAGGCAAGGCAGATTTTCTTGCCAGAATACGTTGACAAGAAGCGGTCATAAAATCCTGCGCCATAACCCAGGCGATATCCTTTTGTATCAACAAGTAATGCAGGAACAATGCAAATCGCATTGTTCATCTGGACTTCTGCTAAAGCAGATAGGTCTTTTGGTGGTTCAAGCAACTTAATTGGTGCGGCTACCAGCTGTTCCAATGAAGTGATGGCAACAAACTCTAACCGATGTCCAGGCATACAACGAGGTACCGCCACCGTTTTTCCATCGCGTAGGGCGCACTCAATAAACATCCTGGTAGAAACTTCAGATGAGACAGAAACATACGTTAAAACAGTAGTTGCCTCTGCATATTCGGAGGTCGCAAGAAGTTTCTGAGTAATGCAGTTATCAAGCACACATCTCTCTTGCTCAGAAAGAGTTTCTCTTGCTGCTAGACGTTCTTCTCGCAAGCGTTGTTTTTCTGTTGCTACAGTATTCATGAAGCCTCCCCTATAGCTAAGAATAACAACAATTTTGTGGACATTTGGAGAAGAAACAGACACCTGTCGCAATAAATGTGACTAATTCTCAACAATTTTTATATAGCTTTCTTTTTAGCAAATTTCTGACCTGCGCAAATGTAAACCGTTTCTAACTTGTCAAAATATTGCGTATTTGTCACTTGTTTGGCACTACATATTGAGTAAAGTTAGAGGTCGCAACTAATATTTGACGTCATTTGTCCAAAGACATACCTGCTGTCAAAATTAGTCTCAAGATTGCTATTTGTAAACTGCTGAGCGGCCATGCTCCACTCAACACGCTCAGCATGAACGCGGATATATACATTGTCCGTGTAAAAAGGAGTGTGTTATGCAGGAAACACCAGCACAGGAGGCTTGGGACGGCTTTGTCGGTGGTAACTGGCAAAAAGCAATTGACGTCCGAGACTTCATTCAGAGGAATTACACCCCTTACGATGGCGATGATTCCTTCCTCGCTGGTCCAACTGAGGCTACCACAAAGCTTTGGGCGGATGTTATGGATCTCTTTGCTCAAGAGACCGCAAACGGTGGCGTACTTGATATGGATACCAAGCAGGTTTCCACTATCACTTCCCACGAGGCTGGCTACATTGATAAGCCGCTTGAGCAGATTGTTGGTCTTCAAACTGACAAGCCACTAAAGCGCGCCCTTATGGTAGACGGTGGCATTCGTATGGCAATGGCTGCTTGCAAGGCCTACGGCTACGAGGTTGACCCAGAGATTGTTGACTTTTACACCTATCGTCGCAAGACTCACAACGCTGGCGTTTTTGATGTCTACACCGAGGACATGCGTAAATGCCGTCACTCCCACATCATTACTGGTCTGCCTGACGCATACGGCCGCGGCCGCATCATCGGCGACTATCGTCGTGTTGCTCTCTACGGTGTTGACGCTCTTATCGCCGATAAAACAAATCAGAAAAATGGCACCAGCACCGTCATGGACGAGAAGACCATTCGTCACCGTGAGGAGCTCTCCGAGCAGATTCGTGCTCTTAAGGAGCTCAAGCAGCTTGGTGAGATTTACGGTTTTGATTTGAGCCGCCCTGCTGAGAACTTCAAAGAGGCTGTTCAGTGGCTCTACCTGGGCTATCTTGCTGCTGTTAAAGAGCAAAATGGCGCTGCAATGTCCATTGGTCGCAACACCACCTTCCTGGACATCTATGCAGAGCGCGATCTTGCTCGTGGTACCTTTACTGAGTCTGAGATTCAGGAAATTGTTGACCACCTGGTTATGAAGCTTCGTATGGTCAAGTTTGCCCGTACTCCTGAGTACAACGAGCTCTTCTCTGGAGACCCTCAGTGGGTCACTGAGTCCATTGGTGGCATTGGCATTGATGGCCGCTCTATGGTTACCAAGTCCTGCTTCCGCTGGCTCCACACCCTTGAGAACATGGGCACCAGCCCAGAGCCTAACCTAACCGTTCTGTGGTCTACTAAGCTTCCTGTAGGCTTCAAGCGCTACTGCGCAAAGATTTCTATTACCACCAGCTCTATCCAGTACGAGAATGACGATCTTATGCGCGTCTATCATGGCGATGACTACGCAATTGCTTGCTGCGTCAGCTCCATGCGCGTTGGTAAAGAGATGCAGTTCTTTGGCGCTCGTGCAAACCTTGCTAAGTGCCTGCTTTATGCAATCAATGGTGGCCGTGACGAGAAGACCGGCGAGCAGATTGGTCCTAAGTACCGTGCAGTTGAGGGCGAGTACCTTGATTACGACGATGTCTTCTCCAAGTATATGGATATGATGCGCTGGCTTGCAGGCGTTTACGTCAACGCTCTTAATGCAATCCACTACATGCACGATAAGTACAGCTACGAGCGCATCCAGATGGCTCTGCACGACGAGCACGTTCATCGTTGGTTTGCAACAGGCATCGCAGGTCTTTCTGTTGTAGCTGACTCCCTCTCTGCAATTAAATACGCAAAGGTAAGAGTTGTCCGCGACGAGACTGGCCTTGTCACCGATTACATCACTGAGGGTGACTTCCCTAAGTACGGTAACGACGATGACCGCGTTGACACTATTGCTCATGACATCGTTGAGATCTTCATGAACATGATTCGCCAGAACCACACCTACCGTGATTCCGTTCCAACCACTTCTATCCTGACCATTACCTCTAACGTTGTATATGGTAAGGCTACCGGCAACACTCCTGATGGTCGTCGTGCAGGCGTTCCTTTTGCTCCTGGCGCTAACCCAATGCACCACCGCGATACTCATGGTGCTGTTGCATCTCTGGCCTCCGTTGCTAAACTTCCATTCAACGACGCACAGGACGGTATTTCCAATACCTTCTCAATCATTCCTAACGCTCTTGGTAAGGGCTCTGACGTCTACTTCCATGGCAGTGAGCTCGACCTTGAGCACATCGACTTCTCTGATATGAATCTTGATATTCAGATTGAGAACAAGATTGATTGTGCCTGTGAGGCAAACCCATCCGCAGCTGAAGGTGCTGAGGATCGTAAATAACAAGCCCTGGCGAGAAGATCTATCTACACGTCTCTTCTCGCCAACAAACTCGTAAGGAGAAACACATGCAGTCCAACGAAGTAGCTTCCGAGCAGATTGACAACCTAGTAAACATGATCGATGGCTATGCCGAGAAGGGCGGTCATCACCTGAACGTTAACGTATTTACTAAGGACACTCTTCTTGATGCTCAGGCACATCCAGAGAAGTATCCTCAGCTGACCATTCGCGTTTCTGGTTACGCTGTTAAGTTCAACTCCCTTACCAAAGAGCAGCAGGACGACGTTATTTCTCGTACCTTCCACGACGCTCTCTAAGGATTTCTTGTCCATGTCTTGTTCTGATACTCACATGGATCTCAATGACCCGCTCACAGTTTGTGGGCGGGTCCACTCTATTGAGACCTTCGGTACCGTAGATGGCCCTGGAACTCGCCTGGTTGTATTTACCCAGGGGTGTCCCATGCGCTGTGCCTATTGTCATAACCCAGATACCTGGCAATTTGGTATTGGAACAGAAAAATCAGTAAAAGAAATTCTTACCACCTTTAACCGTAATAGAGCCTTTTATAGAAACGGTGGAATTACGGCTACTGGCGGAGAACCGCTTGCTCAACCAGAGTTTGTTGGAGCTCTTTTTGAGGCAGCGCATAATGACTCTCGTGGGCGTATTCATACTTGTCTTGATTCTTCTGGCGTCGCATACAATCCAGATACTCCAGAGAAATTTGAGTGCGTGCTTGATAACACTGATTTAGTGCTTCTTGATATCAAACACTCTGATCCAAAGGGTCACATTAGTCTTTGCGAAGTTGGCTCAGAAAGACCACTTGCGTTTGGCGATGAGCTTAATCGTAGAGGTATTAAAGTTCTTATCAGACATGTTGTAGTACCTGGCATTACTGATACAACAGAAGAGCTTGCAGGTGTTGGTAGGATTATTGCTCATTGGGATAATGTTATTGGACTAGATGTACTGCCCTACCACGTAATGGGTGTAAAAAAGTACGAAGAGCTAGGCATCCCTTACAAACTTGCTGGCACTCCTGCCATGGATGGCAAAAAGATTCCTGAGCTGCGCAAGCAAATCCTTATTGCTCGTGCCCTTGAACGCAAAAAGCTTGGTAAACAGTAGATGTTAAAATACCTCTACTTAGATAATCTTTTACCAAAATAATATATATTGTAAAAAATTTCAAATAAGAGTAAAGTTCTTACAAAGTAGCACTTATCTTTTCTCATCTGAGGAGGAGATATGTGGTATTGCAGGAGTCTTATCAAAACAGCTATT
The DNA here is from genome assembly GCA_963538075.1 of uncultured Atopobiaceae bacterium. GTDB lineage: Bacteria > Actinomycetota > Coriobacteriia > Coriobacteriales > Atopobiaceae > Lancefieldella. Next base: position 2,952 of record CAUTGQ010000036.1, on the reverse strand, counting down.
AGGCAACCTTTATTATGGCTTGCTACATGTATTTTTGCGGCTCTTTTACTAATTCCAGTTTTTACAAATCTAGATTTATATAGCATAAATTTTGCTCGCAATGGTGTTGTAAGCGATGAATACGATTACCTTGTCAAACAAGCGGAAAGTTACGGCTCTGATCAGCGCTCATCGGAAAGTTTTAAAACCCTTGAAAAGCAAATAGAGCTGTTAGGGAACGTTAGGCTTGCCACAACAAGCGAGCAATTCTATCAAGCAAGCTTAACCTACTATTCATTTGTGTTATCAAACAATTTAGCTCTTAGGCTCTACGATAATGACTTTTATTATTTAGCTCAGAAAGCATTTTCTCAAAAGATGCAGCAAGTTCCATTAAGTAATCAATATGAGACTGAGAGTAAATTACCAGCTATACACTCAATTTCATACTCATTAAATAGATTGCCTATTGTTTTAAGATTTCTGCCAGCAATTGGAACCTTCATTGCTTTAGCTCAAATCACTTCTCGAGAAAAACTTCTTGGAAAAGATCAAATACCTTACCTGAAGCGTCTTTCTGGATGTATCGGCGCGTCTACGATTATTGCCTCCAGCATCTGTCTCTGTTCGTATATTCCCCTACTTACCATTGAATTGATGCATAACGGGATTGGATTAGCTTCTTATCCTGTTGTTCTAGTTCAGGCAGGAACCATTTACACTTCAGATGCTCTCCAGTGTGCCGTTTGGTCCGTTATATATACCGCGGTAACTAACATGTTTGTGTCCTTAGTTTTGATCTGCGCATTCTCTATTACCCGTAAGTTTCTTATTCCTCTAGTTATCTATTTGCTTGTAATTTGTTCATCTATCTTTGCAATGGGCCATTCTTCATATCATTTACTTTTAGGGTGGATTGAGTACCTACCTATTGGTTATTTAGATATTGGTGCAATAGTCGGCTTTGTTGGAGATGTTCAATTTTTTACAAACAAGATTGACTATGCTCAACCTCAACCTTTATATGGGTTACTCATATTCATACTATGGGCTGTTTTAATTATTTTCATAACGATCGGAATCAATAAACTCAGAAAATTATTACAAGCAGACTTAGTGGGTGAAATAAAAAATGCTTAATCTCAATGATGTTTCAATAGGCTATAAAGACAAGGTTATCTTGAATAATGTTACCTTTTCATTTAAGCCAGGGAGAGTCTACGGACTCATGGCTCCAAATGGCTTTGGAAAGAGTACCCTGCTAAAAACTCTAAATGGGGATATCGGTTTATTAAAATCAGGAGTAATAACTTGTGATGAAATATCAATTATCGATACAGATATTTATGCTCAAAAGATCTATTACTCGCCTGAAGATAATTCAATTTTATATCCAACAATGAATGGAAAATTCCACCTAGAACTTGTCAAAAAGATATGGAGATCAGAGGCTGATATTGATACTCCCCTTAAAATGCTCGACGCATTAAATCTAAAATCTCAAAGAATCAGCAGATTCTCTCAGGGAATGAAAATGCAACTACAGCTTGCTATGGCCTTTGTTTCGCAATCGCCTTACATTCTCTTAGATGAACCGCTTAATGCACTTGATATACAACATGCAGAATATAGTTCACATCTAATTCAAACACTGGCAGAGCATGGTGCTTGCATTATCATTTCCTCTCACTTGCCAGAAGAATTAGATAGAGTGTGCAACTCCTTTATATTCATAAAAAACAAAACACTACAGCAAGTTAATACATGCAAAGAATCGAGGTCTTTATATCACAAGTTGTTTGACTGCTCAGCTAAATAAGGAGCTTATATGTGGCACCTAACATCTAATATGAAGCTATTGATGAAACACCCTTTCACATGGCTAGTAATTTGTGTCTTAACAGCTTATTTTTCTTCTATTCTTATTCAGCCATCTGAGTCTACATGGTTTATAGACTGGAATTCGCGTGAGGTTTTTAATGAAACCTATTTAAATTACAAGAGAGAATACGAGGAAGGGGTAGAGCAACAGATTCCTAACGATGACTTAATTCAATTAACTAAAAAACTCTCAATAACCTATGCTCTGGCAAACAGTCAGGATAGTTTAGATTTTGTACAAAGATACTTAGATTTCTTAAATAACCAACTAGAAGATGCGCAAAATGGGCTTCGCACAGCAGAATCCATATACGATTTGCAGGCTAAGCAACTATACTATGAGCATCTTTCGCGATTGGGAAATAGCGCACTCTACAAAGACGCGCAACAATACCCTTTGATTGAAATGATGGCGTCTCTGTTTTTAAATAGAACATCACTAGTCATTTATGCAGCTATCGGTATATTTTCATTTATCGCCGCAAAAAGTAGTCATAGAAATAAGCTATTGGGAAATAGGCAGCTAACCCTTGTAAGATTTCATATATCAAAATGCCTATCTATTCTTTTCACAGGAATGATTTCGTTCGCTATTTCTATTGCACCATTACTTTTATATGCACTGGTCCGTAATGGTTTAGGACGACCAGATTACCCTGTCGTATTTAGAAGAGGTGGCGAAATTATTTATTCGTCCGCGCTTCAAGTAATCACATCACAGCTTATACTCATTTTTTTGTTTTCGATTCTAGTCGTCGCCTGCTATGAACTGCTCTTGACTATTTCTAAAGAGCCAACTATTTCTCTTCTGATAATCTTCACCCTGTTATGCATCCCGTTTTATCCAAAATATTTCTTAACTCGAGACTTTCAACAGTCAATTATCAAATGGATACCACTCACATATTTAGATTCTAAGTCAATAGTGGGAGCCTTAGAAATCTTCCCTACCACAGATGTATTTAAGTCTGGAAGAATTTCGTATTTTGAAGTTTGTCTCGAAACGCTTCTATGGACCTTCATCTTGATACTTATGACTGTAATTATTGCTTTAGTTAATGCTAGTTATCATAAATCCTAATTAATTCAGAA
>CAUTGQ010000035.1:0-10047 GCA_963538075.1 uncultured Atopobiaceae bacterium | reverse complement strand
ACCACGCTGAGCCATGCCTGTGAACTCGTCAAATGAGGAACATGCTGGTGAGAGAAGCACTACAGAACCTGGACGAGCAAGCTCTACCGCACGGTCAAAAGCTTCATGCATATGAGGCTCTTCTACCACTTCTGCATGGCTGTCAGAAACGCGGCGAAGCGCCTCTGCAAAGCGAGGACCTGCCTCTCCAAAGCAGATTGCGTATGCACAGGTAGCGGACACCTTCTGAGCAAACTCATCAAGCTCTGTGCCCTTATCGTGACCGCCAAGTAGCAAAATAACGTCTTTACCTGGGAATGAAGTTAATGATTTTTCAACTGAATCAGTGTTTGTTGCTTTGGAATCGTTAACGTACAAAACACCATTAACCGTATCAACTGGCTCAATTCTGTGCTCAAGCGGCATAAAGTCCAACAGGGCATGCCTAATAGAAACAATATCAAGTCCCAGGAATAAGCCACATGCAGCTGCAGCAAGAGCATTGAGTGCATTGTGCGCTCCCCTAATGTGGAGTGCATCAGCTGCTACAAGCTCCATCTCTTTACCAGATAGCCTGACTACCAGCGCTCCATTGCGTACAAATGCGGCGTTTTGCGTACCGGGATCTGTCTGAGCAAGATGGCATACGGTAATGCCGCGTGCCTCAAGGCGAGAAGACACGTCTTGGCAAAACTCATCCAAGTCAGAAACAATTGCCAGGTCATTTGCATCAAGGTTGGCAAAAATCTTCTCTTTAGCTGCTGCATACGCCTCGAGTGAACCATGCCACTCAAGGTGATCCGGCGTAATGTTTAAAAGCATCGCAACGTGAGGATGCAATTTTTGAGTAGTAGCAAGCTGGAAGCTTGAAAGCTCTGCTACAAACCAGCTCTTAGGCTTTCTCTCTGCAAGTTGGTCAGTAATAGTAAGACCAATATTGCCAACAGCGCTTGCATCAAGGCCAGCATACTGCAGAATAGACGTAGTCAAGCTTGTGGTGGTAGTTTTACCGTTTGTGCCGGTAATACCAATCCACTGTGAAGGGCTTTCTTGATAGGCAAACTCTGGCTCGCCCATAATCTGCTGAGAAGCTGCCTTTGCACTCAGGAACAGCTCAGAGGTATCGGGAATACCAGGAGAGGCAATAGTCAGGTCAAAGGTACCCTCAACCTGATCAGAGCCACATTGAACCTGTACACCTAAGTCTGCAAGCTCTTGGACCTTCTCGCCAACAGTAGCATCTGCGCCGCCCACAAGAGTTATGGAAGACACTCGACCCTCTGGCTGCTGCAGCAAATACGTGCAGACAGAGACGCCGGTCTTACCAAAACCAAGAACACATACATTTCCAAGTGTTTCTATAAGCGACATGCAAGCGATCCTTTCTAAGAGCAATATCTTTAGTGAAGCTGGAAGTACAGAGCAAAGCCCAGAGCAGCAAAGGCGCCGGAAATAATCCAGAATCTAAAGACAACTTTTGTCTCGTTCCAGCCAAGTTTCTCAAAGTGATGATGCAGTGGAGCCATCAAGAATACGCGCTTTTTAGTTGCCTTGTAGCTGACAACCTGAATGATAACGGACAGCGCCTCGATGATAAAAAGACCGCCCATGACCAGGGAAACTACCTCAGTCTTGGTAAGGACTGCCAAAGCTGCAAAGGCAGCGCCCCAGGCAAGAGAGCCGGTATCTCCCATAAAAATGCTTGCAGGATAGCTGTTAAACCACAAAAAACCAATACAAGCGCCTGCGATCGATGCGGCAAAAACAGCAAGGCTACTCTCGCCATAGCGGAAAGCTACTGCAGCCATAAAAATCATGACGACCATAACGCAACCACCAGCAAGGCCATCAAGGCCGTCAGTCAGGTTAACAGCGTTGGAGAGGCCTGCCATGAGCAAAAAGACAAAGAAGAGATACAGCCAAGGGATAGAAATAATGTTTCCGCCTAAATTGACGGTAGTAGTAAGGATACCTAGGTTGATATCAAGGCCACCAGGGAACGCAATAATGGGCGTAATGCCCCAAATGTTAACTGCTGCCAGGCAAAATGCAACAGAAATGGTAATAAGTCCAGCCATCTTCTGAGATGCGGTAAGACCAAGGCTTCTACCATGAGCAACAGACTCGATATCGTCCAGAAGACCAAGCGAGCCTGTGAGCAGCATAGCTGCCATAGCAAGAATGAGGTCGGTGTTCCACTGAGCAAGTGCAATACAGGTCAGCACAATGCTTACCAGCATAACGACGCCGCCCATAGTAGGAGTACCCTGCTTGACCAGGTGCTGCTGAGGGCCGTCAGCACGAACCTGCTGGCCCACTCCCTCTTTCTTCATCAGTTTGATAAAGAGTGGCATTAAGATCAACGTGATGATGCAGGAGACACCAAGCGCCACAAACACCTGGTATGTTGGGTAAATAGTCTGGAAAAACATTACTCAGTAACTCCTTTTACAAAAATATCAAGCTGGGCAGACCTCGATGCCTTGGCGAGAAGAACGTCTCCTTGCGCAAGTACTGGTCCGAGCACGGTAAGTGCTTCGTTGACATCACTGAACTGTTCAATTTTATCTTCCGAGAATCCCATAACGCGCGCAGCTTCAACCATTTCACGTGCGGCTCCCGTGCCTACAAAGGCAACAAGGTCTGGGTTCTTAGCAGCAATATAGGCACCCACATAACCGTGGAGGCGCTTCTCTTCTGGTCCAAGCTCACCAATCTCTCCGATAAGAGCAATGCGGCGGCCTTCCGCTGGCATCTGCATCAAAACGTCAAGCGCTGCAGCTGTTGAGTTAGGACTTGCGTTGTATGAGTCGTCAATAATCTTGGCGCCGCAGGTTGCATCAAGTACCGAAAGACGCATACGAGTGGCAGGCATCTGCTCAATAGCCTCTGCAGCTGCGTCAAGATCAAGACCAAGCGTCTCTATAGCCTCAAGTGCCAAAAGAAGGTCGTCTACCACAATACGGCCAGGTACCTCAAGGGTTACCGTGCGTGACCAGCCGGATGTAGCAACAATAGTGGCAGTTGGAAGGCCCTCCTCGTCAAGAGTGACCTGCTGCGCGCTCATGACGTCAGTTTCTGTGGCGCCCACTGTCTTGCAAACAACGCGAGCAGGGCGAGCAAACTCATCTGCAATGAACTTGGTGTAGTCCCCCGCCGAAGCCTGAATAAGCGTAGGTTCAATAGAGTCAAATGCGCGCATGCCCGAGACAATCTCTGCCTTGGCGCGCGCAATGTTTTCTCTGCTGCCGAGAAGACCAATGTGGCTGGTTCCAACGTTGGTAATGACCGCTACTGTTGGACGAGCAACCGAGGTGAGCCTGGTAATCTCGCCAGCGTGATTCATGCCCAGCTCAAGCACAAGCACCTCGGTATCCTCTGGAGTAGAAAGTACCGTAAGTGGCAGGCCAATAAGGTTGTTATGATTGCCTGCGGTTGCGTGTACACGACGAGTGGCGCCAATGCCGCGACGAAGCATTTCTTTGGTGGTAGTTTTACCAACCGATCCAGTTACGCCCACAACCAGCCAGTTTGGATGGGCTTCTCGCCAGACGGCGGCAAGGGCCAGCAGGAACGCCTCACAGTCATCGTCAGCGGCTTCAAGAACGCTGACTCCTGTGGCGGCCAGGTTGTCGAGCAGATTGTCTGCTACAGGCTCAGATGCCACAACAACAGCAGCGCCCGCCTGGGCAGCAGATAAGAGATAGGAGTTTCCATTGACCTTCTCGCCAGCGAAGGCCACAAAGAGCGAGCCTTCCTGGACCTCGCGAGAGTCGATGACGGCCGCGCCCGCAACCTCGCGGGTTCCGCGGTGGAGCAGTCGTGCATTTGTAGCTGCGACTATCTGTTCAACCGAAAGCTTAACCATGAGCTCTCCTAGTTATTGGTTGGTTGAATATTAAGGCGTGTAGCTGCGTCTTTTGCAAATTGCGAGAAGACCACAGCGGCAGACTGCGATGCAAGCTGGTGGGTATCGTTAAGTCCAACGTAAACCATCAAATCAGATTCTGATGGATTCACGATACCGCAGAAGGAATCAACAAAACCGGAATTCTCGCCATACGAGCCGGTTTCTTCCACAACCTGCTGGCCCGTACCTGTTTTACCAGCAACAGTATAGCCATAGATACCTGCACGAACACCGGTACCCTCTTTGACAACGGTGGTCATCATGTCAAGCTCGGTCGAAGCTGTGGAAGCGGAAATAACGTCTTTAGTAGGCCAGGTAACCTCTTGACCGCCCTTAGAAACCATAAAGTGCGGAGTCACCATAGTTCCCTTATTAGCAACAGCGGTATATGCGCGAATGACCTGGATAAATGGGATTGCAAGACCCTGACCAAACGCCATGTTTCCGCCTGTTGGGCCTTCATATTCGTCCAGAGAGCGGACAATTCCTGTGGCCTCACCAGGGAAGTCAATGCCTGTGGTGTGACCTATACCAAACTTATCAATTCCTGCTGCAAAGCGCTCATCACCTATGAGCTGCATCTCAAGGTAGGCCATACCAACGTTTGTGGAACGTCTGAGCATCTCTCTTACGCTCATGTCCATGGCGCTGGTACGCCAGTCATCGTCGGTAACCTTGTTATCTCCAACCTTGAGCTCAGTTGGAATGTTGAAGGTTGAATCTGGACCAAAGAGGTTGTTGTCTATACCAATTGAGGTGGTAATTACCTTAAATACCGAGCCAGGCTCATAGATACTTGAGACGAGCTTGAGGTTGAGGGATTCGTAGTCAACGCCATTATCGCTCTTAAAATCTGGCAGAGGGTACGAAGCAGCGGCATAGATTTCTCCGGTACGAGGATTCATAGCCATGATTGAGCCACCCTGCTGAGTTTCATAGTCTTTGACTGCGGCAGTAAGCTGCTCTTCCGCCTTCTTCTGCAGCTCAATGTCAATGGAAAGAACAATGTCCTGTCCATTTTGTGCCTCAGTAATATTTGAAGTACCGCCAGCAATTGGCGTACCACCAGCGCCGGTCTCAACAATCATGTGGCCATTAGTACCTGCAAGGATATCGTTGTAGTAATACTCAAGGCCAGAAGCGCCCTCGTTGTCTGCGTTTACAAAGCCCAGAATCTGAACGCCAACGTTGCCATAGGGATAGACACGCTTGGTATTATTAACAAAATAGACGCCCTTGAGGTTTTTCTCGTCAAGTGCTTTTTCAATCTTAGAAGCAGTATCAGTGTCAACACGACGACGCACGTAGACAAAGGTGGTGTCTTGCTGCAGGTCTCCAAGGTAGTCTGAAGGGCTTCCGCCTAAGAGCGAGGCAAAAACCTGAGCTACGGAGCTTGCGTCTTTAATCTCTGAAGGATTGGCATAGATGTCTTTGCAGTCAACGCTCATGGCTAAGACATTGCCGTTGCGGTCGTAAATGGTGCCGCGACGAGCGTGCAAGACAATATCGTTTGTGCGGTTATTCTCGGCGCCCTTTGCAAGATCTGCTGCCGTAAAGATTTGCAGCCAAGCAAGCCTAAGAACAACAATTGCCACCATAATGGCCATAGCAGCTGCTACGCGACGGAGTCTACCTTCAGGGCCAACACCATCCGAGCCACCGTTGCTACCACGATGACCACGAAAATGCACACGAGAGGCCTCGTCGTACGAGGCCTCAGGAGTTTTTCTGCGCGATGCGCGAGTATGTCGATTCTGCGTACTCACAACGTATATTTTACGCCTAAGCGTTGTTGCTTACATCTACAACGGGGCGATTTGTCTCAAGAGTCATACCGTAATTCTGAGTAGCAATGCGCTCAATGCGTGTTGTGCTTGCAAGCAGGGAGCGAGAAACGCGCAGGGAATCGTTAGTTGCGGTTGTTGCGCGCATTTCATTTCTGATGACGTTATTAGCCTGAAGAGTTGAAACCGTAGCGGTAGAGATACCAATACGGACAACACCAAGTGTCAGGAAGAGTGCTGCAGCAACAGCAATAAGCTTGACACGCTGGATGAACTGGCTGCTTACGCCACGGCGAGCATCAGCATCAAGGCCGCCACCAGGGACAACCTCAAAAGATGTGCGAGTGCTCTGTTCAGGAGCGTACTCATGCTCAAACTGAGTTGTGCGTGCTACAGCTTCTGATCCGTAACGTGCCATTAAACTTCAATCCCTTCAAAAACTTCTTAACAACAAGCAACAAGTGCTATGGGGTACTTCATTTCTCTGGGTCGCGTTTAACCGCTACCCTCATCAGGGCACTTCTTGCCCTTGGGTTGCGCTCTATCTCTTCTGGAGTAGCCACAAGAGGCTTGCGCGTAATCACGTCAACTATCGGCACTTGACCGCACATACAAACCGGAAGGTCTGGCGGGCAGATACAACCTTGACTGAGCTCGGAGAACACGTGCTTGACAATGCGATCTTCAAGCGAGTGGTACGAGATAACGCAAATCCTGCCTCCTGGATTGGTCCAGGCAATTGCAGAACGAAGTCCGCGCTCCAAAACCTCAAGTTCGTGGTTCACTTCAATACGAAGTGCTTGGAACGTCTTTCTGGCAGGATGTCCGCCGTGACGACGCGCTGCTGCGGGAATTGCCGCCTTGATTACCTCAACAAGCTCAAGCGTCGTTTGGATGGGACGCTTTTCTCGCGTTTGTACGATGCGTCGTGCAATGCGTGAGGCAAATTTCTCGTCTCCGTAAATTCGAAGGATTTGGGCGAGGTCGGCTTCGTTGTAGGTGTTGATGACCTCTTGTGCAGTTGGAGTTTGTTTGCCCGGGTCCATTCGCATATCCAACGGGGCATCTTCGTGGTACGAAAAGCCTCGCTCTGGGATATCAAGCTGAGGAGAAGAAACACCAATGTCAAAGAGGAAACAGTCAACTCCGGGGACTTCTGCAGAGACGAGAAGTTCATCGAGGTCGCCAAAGTTTCCCTTAAGCGGCAAAAACTCCGCGTTTGGTACTTCTTGCTTCAGGCGAGCAGCTGCTGCTTGATGAGCCATTGCATCCTGGTCAATTCCAATGGAAAGACCGTCTGGAGCAATCAGCTTTGCCATCTCTACGGTGTGGCCCGCTCCTCCCAAGGTGCAGTCGCAAACAACTTCACCTGGCTTGGGGTCCAGCTCGCGCAGCACTTCTGCAAGCATTACTGGTTGGTGCCGATATTCGACTTTCAAGTTACCGTCTTCTACCTTCACGATCTTCTCGCCTCACTAGGCGCCAAAGATGAGGTCCTCGAGCGTTGCAACGCGGTCATCTGCCGAGAAGAGGCTGTTCCACTTGTTGGTGTTCCAAATCTCAAAGTGGTCGCCGTTACCGACAATGGTGACGTCGCGGTCAAGCTGGAGCTTCTCCCTAGCCTGTGGATCGGACTCGTCAATCTTTCCCAGAGCAACGCGGCCGGCCGAGTCAATGTCGACGGTTGTTGCTGCTGCGTTCAGCATGCGAAGTGCTGTGACGTCGTCGCGGTTCCTTGGGTTGAGGTTCAGACTTGCAATCCAAGCCTCATACGCCTCAGGTGAGTAGCCGTAAAGCGCGTCCTGTCGACGGAGCAAGATGACAACATCGCCAAGCTGCTTGCGCTGAGCTGCAGGAAGAGTCACGCGAATCTTGGAGTCCAGCGAGCGCTGATACTGACCAGTAAGCATGTCTCCCCCTTTCACGTTGGCGCCCCTTGCCGCGCGGGCTGTGTTTGTGTTGTGTGTGCGCGGCAATGCTTGGGCATAGTCCGTCGATTGAACGTGAAATAAATATAACTCATTCCGACACTTACACACACTAGAAAACACTTTCCAACACCAAGTATTTTTCTTATGGTCTAGCTGGGGTTTAACGAAGATACGAGATATGACATTTTGACCACAATATGTAGTGTTTAAAAAAATCCGAACTACAAAAGAACGGATTTTCTTAGTCTTGGATACGATTTATTAAATTTTTTATGAAATGAAAATTTTTGAGGAAATTGTGGTGAACTCGTGGCGAAAATCACACGTTACTCAAACAAAACCTTCGTCTTGCTTTTACGCAGTCACCACTTTGCCCCACGCTTGTCCCACGCTTGTCCCACACTTGCGTCAATCGCGATTATTTGTCCACATGAACGTGAGCTCTTGGGTGAGCCTCAAGGTACACGTCTCTAATGTGCGACCTATCTACGTGCGTATAGAGCTGCGTGGTTGAAATATCTACGTGTCCCAAAAGCTCCTGCACTGAACGAAGATCAGCGCCGCCTTCTAGAAGATGTGTGGCAAAACTGTGACGCAGCGTGTGAGGATGCAAACCTTCAATCCCCACTACCCTGCCGTAATTTGCCACTAGTTTATGTACCGACTGGCGAGAAATGCGTCCACCTCTGGCGTTTACAAACACCTCAGATACCTGGCCGTGCTTAAGCAAAAGCGAACGAGCCTCATAAAGGTATGTTTTAAGTACACGATGCGCAGAGCCCAACACAGGGACTACGCGCTCTTTGGAACCCTTACCAAAAACACGCAAGAGTTCATCTTCTAGAAGGACACCTCGAACCTCAAGATCGCAAAGCTCAGACACACGAAGCCCACACCCATACAGCAACTCAAGTATGGCTCTATCTCGAATGCCAAGGGGCGAATTAGGAAATGGTTGATCAAGCAGCTCTTCTGCCTTCTCTTGAGAGATAACATCAGGAAGCCTTTGCATTCTTGCTGCGGTAGGTAAATCTTCAGCTGGAGATGACTCACAAATTTGCTCAACAGCCATAAACTTGTGAAAGTTTCTAAGTGCCGCAGTGTGGCGCTCAACCGAAGCTGGAGCCATACCTAAATCTCTAAGAGAGCCTATGTACTCTTCAACATCGGAGCGAGTCACCTGGTTGGGCAAAGTAATCTTTTTGCCATTTAGCCAAAGCAAATAACCCTCTAAATCTCTGGTATAGGCATCAAGCGTATTTACAGAAAGACCTCGCTCAACAGCAACGTACGCTAAAAATTCTGTACGCGCCTGAGCGAGGTCCATAAGTATTCTTCCCTATTAAAAAATCTGCTTAGAGAGCCTGGTTTACATCATGACGGTCAACACCCTCATGATGAGCGATTGCTGCACGTGCAAACTCACGGAACAAAGGTGCAGGATGAGTTGGACGGCTCTTGAACTCTGGGTGTGCCTGACTTGCAACAAACCAAGGGTGAACAGACTCTGGAAGCTCGATCATCTCTACAAGGCGATCGTCTGGAGAAACACCAGAAACTACCAAGCCAGCCTCAACAAGCTGATTACGGAATACGTTGCTTACCTCATAGCGGTGACGATGACGCTCATAAACCAAGTTGTTGCCATATGCCTCGTGTGCAAGAGTTCCCTCAACAACCTTGCAAGGATAAGAACCAAGGCGCATGGTGCCGCCCTTGTCAGTAATATCCTCCTGATCAGGCATAAGATCGATGACAGGATATGGAGTATCTGGACCAAACTCTGCTGAATTTGCACCCTCCATGCCGCAGACGTCACGAGCAAACTCAGTAACAGCCATCTGCATACCAAGGCAAACACCAAGGTAAGGAATCTTGAGCTCACGGGAGCGACGAATAGCAACCATCTTACCCTCTACGCCGCGAAGACCAAAGCCGCCAGGAACCAAAATGCCGTCCGCACCAGCAAGCTCCTGTTCTACGTCTTCTTCTGTCAGTTCTTCACCATTTACCAGGCGGATATCAACGTGTCTGCCATAGAAAATACCAGAGTGGTGAAGTGCCTCAATAACAGAAAGGTAGGCATCAGGCAGCTGCGTATACTTGCCGACAACATAAATTCTTGTTGTGTCTTCAAGCGCATTTGCCTTATGCATAGCGGTAGTAAATGCTTCCCAACCGCCAAGATCACTTGGACGGACTTCAAGACCAAGGCGCTCAAGTACCTTCTTGTCAAATCCCTGTGCTGCCAGATGTGCTGGAACATCGTAAATTGAAGGTAAATCATTGTTTTCAAAAACACAATCTGCATCAACGTCGCAGAAATTAGCGATTTTCTCGCGAATAGATTCATCCACAGAATGGCTAGAACGGCACACGATAAAGTCTGGCTGAATACCAAGGGAACGAAGCTCTTTTACGGAGTGCTGCGTAGGCTTAGTCT
>CAUTGQ010000034.1:0-10114 GCA_963538075.1 uncultured Atopobiaceae bacterium | reverse complement strand
CGAGATCTATCGCTGTGACTGGAGTTCAGACGTGTGCTCTTCCGATCTCCACTGGTGCAGCAGGTACTACTGGAGCCGCAATAGGCTCAGCTGGAGCAGCAACAGGCGCTGCAGGTGCAACTGGAGCTGGAGCAGCAACTGGGGCAGCAGGTGCTGCAGGAGCTGCTGGAGCTGGGGTTGCTACTGGTGCTGGTGCTGGTGCCGGTGCTGCAACAGGAACAGCAACAGGTGCTACTGCAGGAGCAGCGGTTGCTGCTGGTGCGGTTGGAGCAACAGGTGCTGGGGCAGCATAGGTAGCAGCTGCGCCATCACGTGGATCGTTAATAAATGGTGGCAGTGGATCGTTGCTCTGTCCCCATGCAGGAACGTTGAACTGACGCATCCAAAGGGCAATTGCGTTCTGCATAAGAAGCATAACGATAAGACCGACAACGTGGCCAATATAGCCAATAACCAGGAAGATTGGTCCCATCTGAATAAAGCCGCGTGCAAGAAGAGCAAGCATGACAAGACCAAGCTGGTTCTGGTTGGAAATATTCTGAGTTCTTGCAATGGCCATAGCCTGAGCACCAATGTTAACGATCATGCTGATTGCAGCGCTGCCGCCGATGATACCCATAATAATTGAGGTAACAATACCAAGTACAATGCCCATACCAAAGATACGGAACAGACCGCCCATATCATGCTTAATCATCTCGAAGATGTTCTTAAAAGCAAAACCAGCGGAGATGCGGCCATAAACTGATGCACGAACCTGAACAACATTAATGAACAGTGGATACACAAATGCTGCAACAATGAAGACTGGAATAAGAATCAGATTGATGACTGGAATAAAAGTAAGAATTCCAGTAGCAATGCTGTATGCCAGACCAAACGCAAGTGCAATGACAACTGCCTTGAAGCCGGTAACAATATAGGTACCAAACTTAAGATCTTTTTGCTTTGGACCAGCGTTGATACCCCATGCAGTTACGCGTGCAGTCTCAAGTGCATAGCCAACAAGTGCAAGAATTCCGACAACTGGAATAAGACCAAACAGAGCCATAATAAGGACAGGCTTCCACCAACCCTTTTCCAGAGTCAGAAGTGCCCAGGAGCGTGCAAAATAGCGATCGCGCCTGTAGCCATTCAACTCATCTGCTGAAACAGCCATTTAACTCTCCCCTCGTGTCAAAAATAATGACATCGAATTACTAAGCCTAAACATTCTATATAAAAACGAGAAATAAATATATCTTTTTTAGTAGCAATTAATCAAACAAAAATGTTAAATGGCGGAGGAGGAGGGATTCGAACCCTCGTACCCCTAGAAGGGGTAAACGGTTTTCGAGACCGCCGCATTCAACCACTCTGCCACCCCTCCGAAGGGTGAAACGGCGCCCGTAGGCGCCGTGAAAATTCTGGCGGAGAGTCAGGGATTTGAACCCTGGAGACGCTTTAGACGCCTACACGATTTCCAATCGTGCTCCTTCGGCCACTCGGACAACTCTCCATATAAAACCGCACGGGACAGTATAGCGGATTTCTCACCAATATAGGACGAGAAGTTCTGTGTATTTTTAATACTTGTGTAGTATTGTCATACTCATAAAAAGTAAAACACCAGTAGGAGGTATGGATGCCACCGTTTTTCTCGCCTTATGGCACAGATGCAATTTCTGTGGGCATCCCCTACTGGCTGGACCTTCTAACAGTAATTATTGGTGCAATCTCGGGAATTTTGGTTGCAAGGGATCGTCACTTAGACCTTGTGGGTTTTGTGGGCCTCGGTCTTTTAGGCGGCCTGGGCGGCGGACTTATTAGAGACGTCATGATGCAAGAGGGTGGCGTCTACATGCTTAACTCGCCGTACGCCATTCCAGCGGCAGTATTTACCGCCGTTTTGCTGTTTATGTTTCCCGAGCCGCTTGGTAGATTTCCGCGCATGCTTGAGTGGACCGACATTATCTCTGTTGGCCTCTTTGCCGTTGTTGGTACTGATAAAGCCCTGGTATATCACCTGCTCCCCTTCTCGGTTATTCTGATGGGAAGCATCACGGGTGTTGGCGGCGGTATGCTTCGCGATGTTTTTCTTGGCGATATTCCTCGCATTTTCCAGCGAAGCAATCTCTATGCATTTTGCGCTGTTGCTGGCACTACCTCCTATTGGGCACTTGTTTCTTATGCAGGCGTCACCAAAATTTGGGCGGCTGTTGTCTGCGTTGTGGTTACCGTTGGCCTCAGGCGCTGGTCGCTCAAATACAACGTGCTTTCACCTGCAGACGTTGACCTCACGCCCCACGTCATGCGCAGCGTCAACAAACTTCGTCACAAAACACAAAAGCCTGGTAAGCAGCCTGAGCAGAACACTCCGTCAAAGTAGATAAACCGCCGCAATCGGACGGTCTTTGAACGGTTTGGGGCGGTTTGGGGCGGTTTTGGCGATTTTGGTCATTTTTGCATCGCTTCCACACGCCATTTACCTGCACTTTATTTAAACTTTCACCTAAAACAAATCTGGCGAGAAACCCTTGCGACTGCAAGTTTTTCTCGCCAGATTGATTGTCTGTAAACGACGCTGTTACTTCTTGACCATACCGTTACGGACTGCCCATTTACGGCGCTCGGTCTCGGAAAGGATACGCTTACGCATACGGATGTTGAGCGGTGTGATCTCAACAAGCTCGTCGTCCATGATGTACTCCAGAGCCTCTTCCAGCGTAAACAGGCGTGGAGGAGTCAGCTGAACTGAAATATCTGCAGTTGAAGACCTCTGGTTGCCCAAAGACTTGGTGCGTGCAATGTTAACAACCATGTCGCCTGGCCTTGAACGCTCACCAACCAGCATGCCTTCGTAGCACTCAACACCTGGAGCAACAAAGAGCTGGCCACGCTCCTGGAGCGTACCAAGTGCGTACGCAACGGCCTTCTCGGTAGACATAGAGATCATGGCGCCGTTCTGGCGGCTACCAATATCACCTGCAAAAGGACCATACTCAAGGAAGGTGTGGTAGAAGACTGCGTCTCCGTGGGTAACGTTCATAACGCGCGTCTTAAGACCCATGATGCCGCGGGTTGGAATCTTGAACTCAAGGTGCGTCTGAGTCTCGCCGGTGTCCATGATGGACATGGTGCCGCCAACGTTACCAAAGACCTCAATAACTTTACCGGCATACTCTGGATTGCACTCAACAACGGCCTGCTCAATAGGCTCAAGTGTGTGACCTTGGGCATCTTTCTTGAACAGAACGCGAGGACGACCAACCTGGAATTCAAAGCCCTCACGGCGCATACTCTCCATAAGAACGGAGAGGTGAAGAATACCACGGCCAGAAACCTCAATACCGGTCTTATCAGGAAGCTCCTCAATGCGCATGGTGACGTTATTCTCGCGCTCTGTCATCAGACGCTCTTTGAGCTGACGGCCACCAACAATGTCTCCCTCACGGCCAACAAGTGGCGAGGTAGAAGGCTCAAAAATAATGGAAAGGGTTGGTGGATCAATCTCAATTGGATCAAGCTCAACGGGATTTTCTGGATCGGTGTAAACATCACCAATATCAGTTTTATCAACGCCAACGATTGCTGCAATATCACCTGCGTCAACCTCATCGCACTCCTTACGACCCAGGTAGTCAAAGGTGAACAGCTGCTTGACCTGGCTCATAGCGCGGGAGCCATCGTTTTTGACAACAAGAATCTTGTCACCGGTATGAACGGTTCCGGAATACACACGGCCAATACCAATGCGGCCCAGGTAGTCGGAGTGATCGATGGTGACGCACTGCATAGCAAGAGGTCCGTCGATATCAACATCTGGAGCTGGAAGGCCGTCGATAATCATATCGAGAAGAGGGAACATGTTGTCATTGTCATCATTTGGATCAAGGCGAGCGTAGCCGTTAACGCCAGAAGCAAAGACAACGTGCTCCATGGTGAACTCAAGCTGCTCATCGGTTGCGCCAAGGTCCATCATAAGATCAAGAGAATCGTTGACAACAGCCTCTGGACGAGCACCGTCGCGGTCAATCTTGTTAACAACCATCATGATAGAAAGACCTGCGTCAATGGCGTGGCGCAGAACAAAACGCGTCTGTGGCATAGGACCCTCAGCTGCATCGACCAGCAGAAGCGCACCGTCAGCCATCTTCAAAACGCGTTCTACCTCGCCACCGAAGTCAGCGTGGCCAGGGGTATCAATAACGTTAATCTTGACGCCCTTGTACTCAATAGAGATGTTCTTTGCCAGAATGGTAATTCCGCGCTCACGCTCCTGATCATTGGAGTCCAAGATTCTCTCTTGAACCTGCTGGTTCTCGCGGAATGCATCGGTTGCCTTAAGCATCTGGTCAACCATGGTGGTTTTACCGTGGTCAACGTGGGCGATGATAGCAATATTTCTGATGTTGTCTTGACGCATAAGTCTCTATCTCTCGAAGGTATGTGTTTGGACTTGCTACTTCAGGTCCAATTTTTATCAGCTTTAGAACTTTAGTGCAATTACGTGCCTAGAGCGCCCAGAAATTTCAATGAACGCAGCTTTTTCATTACAGAAGTGGCTCAAGCTCTCCTGCTGGAGCGGGATCAGACCACACAAACTGGTCACCTTGGCCTTTTCCGTGAACTAAAGAATATGCCGAGAAACTCTTATAGCCCTTCTCGCCAAACTCAAGAAGCACGGCATCTTCGTAACCGCCCTCTTTGAGCAGTTGAATGGCTCCCTCATATACAAGCGCATAGCGAACAGGCTCTTCAAGTCCCGCTTCTTTATCGCCCTTCTGTTTTGCCAGGTCAAGCACGCGCTTATGGGCGCCCTCAAGCAGCTCCTCTGGGCCGTCATCGGAGAACTCATAGCTTGCAACCGTACCTGACGCGTCCTCAACTACAAGCAAAACGTTGAGTGATTGGCCATCTGCAAGCAGGTCAAACGCATCTCCAAGCAGCTCAGTTGAGAGCATATCAAGCTGGGGAGAAACTCCATCTTTGCGCTCGTTGTTTTCGGCCATGCCGCTCCTTAGCGTCGTTTTTGTAACTATTGTTCTCTATGATACATCGCACAAGAAAAGAGGTCGAAAGCAAAAAGCCTTCGACCTCTTAGGTTTGTCAGCTGTCTGTCCAAAATTGGACAGCAAAGGCGTTACAACGGCAAAACACCGTGTCTGAAAGCACGAGCACTTACTCTGCCAGTGCCTCACGGATGCGCGTAGTAACTCCCTCAAGCCTATAGCACTCAACATACTGACGAAGAGGACGTTTGATGTGGTCAACAACAAAACGCTGTCCATCAATATTGAACTGAGCAAGGTTCTTGTACAGGTGCTCGGTTGCGGCTTTGACCTCGTCGTTATTGAATGCATAATGACCAGAAATATCAAGAATATCTAGCGACAGTTTGTGATCAGCAAGAATCTGCTCAACAGTCAGATTGACCTGGTCACCCACCATCCACTTACGCCAACGCTCAGTCTCAATTGCCTTGACCAACAGGGTGTTTCTCAAGCCGGAGACCGCGTCTGCCTTCAGGAGACCTTCTTTAACCAGAAGATCCTCTACATCGCAAAGCTTCAAATATGCGCGAGTCTCCTCTGTTCCGTACTGTGGAGCTACGTTTGAAGCGGTTACATTTGCAGGAGTGTGCTCAAGCAGCGTCACGTCATCAAGGTAGTCTGCATTGTGCTCCTTAAGACCAACACCGTAGCTCTTGGCCATCTCAGCAAGGCTAATGGCAGCCTCAAAATCGTAGTGACCAACCTGCTCCGTAAGGCGGGTAAGCGTTCCCGTCTGTCCAACAATAAAGGTTGGCATGGGCAGGCCCTTAGCAGTCAGCTCACTCTTAAGCTGCTCAATGAAGGTGTGATACTTGTCGGTGGAGGTCAAGCCACCATTTGTTTCCTCGGTACCAACCTCATAGCCAATCTCAGGAAGACCGCGAGAAACACGTTCCTTCTCGCACCACTCAATCAAATCAACGGTACGGCGAAGAACCACATCAAGCGGAATAACCTTGCCAATCTCAAAAGGATCCTTAGTTGGGTCAATCATCAGCAGGTCAAAACCGTTAAGCATGTCGGCAAGATAAGACTTCTTGGCAAGCTCCATAGCCTCATCTTCTGGAAGGTGCGCGTTGCGCTCCTCGTCGCGCTGCCAAGGACCACCGTGGTCGCGACAGAGGTAATACAGTCCGTCAAAGCCAACCTTCTGAGCTGCTTCAGCAATATCTTCCGAAAAACGCTTCTGATCCCAAGAATTTACGTATCCTCCACCAAGTTCATCAAGATCTACCTGGTTTCGCGATGCAATAAACATCAGAGGAAAATCGCAGTCTCTACCAAGTTCAAAAGCTGCCTGCAATAGATTGGGCGACATTGGTCCAATTCCTAAAAGCGTGGCGGACCTTCCTGTGTCTTGAAGCTTAAGCAACCCTTCAACAGCTTTTTTGATTGGTAGCTTTTCCATAATTACCCCTTCCCAAGAGTGTTTCTTGGTAATAAGAAGGGCGTGGGGGTTGAATCCCTACGCCCCTCTCCTTTTAACTTCAATTTTTAAGGTCTAAAACCAAAAAGTACATGCGTTTCTCGCCGTGTATTACTTGTTGTCCTCAAGCTTTGGCTTGGTTAGAACAAGGATTGCAACACCTACTGCAACGCCAATTGCCATATCAAGGGTGTAGAGAGCAATGTTGTTTGTAGCTGCAGCAACAATCATGCCACCGTGAGGAACAAAGCACTCAACACCGTGCCAGGCAGCAAGGCCAGCACCAACTGCAGAACCAATCATGATTGCAGGCAGGGTGTGTGCAAGATCTTTAACAGCAAAGGGGATTGCGCCCTCAGTAATACCAATGAGTCCCATGAAGACTGCCGAGATACCCATCTGCCTATCAGTGTCGTCAAACTTGCTGCGAGCAATAAGGGATGCAACACCGCAGACCAGTGGAGGAATAGCAACTGCAACACGGAATGCGCCGTTAGGACCATAGATACCTGCGGTCATAAGAGCCATGGTAAAGGTAGAAGCAGTCTTGTTAACTGGGCCACCCATATCAAATGCGGTCATAAGGCCAATTACAATACCAAGTACAACTGCGGAACCGCCCTGAAGGCTTGAAAGCAGGCTGGTCAGCCAGTCCATGAATGCGCCAAGTGGAGCTGCCAAAACGTAGATGTAGAGCATGCCAAGAGCCAGTGAAGACAAACTTGGGATAATCAGAATTGGCATGATGGTGCGAATGGTGCTATTGACCTTCCAGCTCTTCATCCACTGGACAAGATAGCCGGCAGCAACGCCAAGGACCATTGCACCCAAGAAGCCAGTAGAAACCTGGACCTCGCCTACAGGGACAGGATTGCTTGCCAGGTAACCAAGGACAAAACCAGGTGCCAGAGCAGGCTTTCCGCCCAAAGAATAGGCAATGTAAGCAGCAAGGACAGGAATCATCATCTTGATGCCAGCCATACCAATAAGGTTGAGACTCTGCATCAAAGGATTGGTGACTTCGATACCGTCTTTTCCTGCAGTTCCCGTAGCAAGCGAGAATGCCAAGAAGACTCCGCCAACTACGACAATAGGAATAAAGTACGAAACACCAGTGTTAAACGCCTTTAGAAGGTCTTTTCCGACCTTGCCCAAAACTGAGGGACTCTTTTCCTCTGCCATGGGTTTCTCCTCTCTTCTTCCTTGCGTTATCACTTATGCGCTTGCTACTCAGCCAGCGCAACTACCTGATCAATAACCTTTGCTGGATCTGCAATAGCCAGCGATGGGTCCAGCGTAAGAACACGACCCTCATCGCGCTTCTCGTCAAAACGCTCGTCGCCTTCGATGCCAATTGCAATGGCGAGAAGAACAACGTCAGCAGCGTCAACTTCGTCCTGTTCAAGCTCGTTCTCAATACCATAACCGCCTTGAGCCTCTACCTTGAATTCATAGCCGCGACGCTCACACTCTTTCTCAATAGCCTCTTTTGCCATCCAGGTGTGAGCAATTCCAACCGTGCAAGCGCATACAGCAACGACGTTCATGGTTATGTCCTCTCGCAAAGTAAGTTGTGAGCCCCTATGCGGGGCGCACGAGCACGTCTTTTACGACGTACGTTTCCAACTCATACTTTGCATTGTTTCAATCTTTTTTAAAAGAGGATTTCGGTAAACGTCTAATCTACCTTGTGTTATGATGAATTTTGTTAAACGTTTAACCAACGTGAAATCCAGCACACTCACTAACGTTGGTATTTTGCAAGTACATTGTAAAAATTTCGGTGAAATGAGTGCCAATGTCTAAGACCACTATCATTGACCTTGCAAAATTAGCAAATGTGTCTATTGCTACCGTTTCGAATTACCTTAACGGACACTTTGAAAAGATGTCCGAAGCAACTAAACAACGTATCAAAAAAGCAATCGAAAATACGGGATATATTCCAAGCGCCCAAGCTCAAGCAATGGTTAAGAAGAGCTCTGGAATTATTGCTGTTCTCATCCTGGACAACACTAATGCCTGGGCAGCTCAAATGACTAACGGTATTGAAGATGCTGCTCTTGAAGCTGGATATCAGACAATTATTTGCAATTCTCGTTTTGACCCCACGCTTGAAGCTGACTGGGTTGAGAAAATGCTTTCAATTGGAGCAGATGGCATGCTTATCCAGCCCACCAATCAATTCAGAGCAGTAGATAGACGAATTGCTAAAGTTGGAAAACCCGTTGTCTATTTTGACTGCGACCTTCTTGACCTTAATACTTCCTGGATAAAAAGTAACCTCTACGACGGCGTGTATTCAGCAGCGTTGCACTGCGTTGAGCGCGGATACGAAAACTTTTTAATCATTGGTGGAGAGCCAAAAGGTCGTACCAGAATTGAACGAGAATCTGGCTTCAATGATGCCTTAGAGGCCTTACATAAACCTCATGAGCATCTCACCATAGAGCAAAGCATACTGTCTATCTCTGACATCACGCAATGGCTCAATAATCACATTCTTCCATCAAAGAAAACGCTGGTATTTGTACCAAATCAATGGGCTCTTAAAAGTGTCTATAATGCCTTACAATCCTACGAGACAGTAATTCCAAAGCAAGTTGGCCTGTTGGGATTCAATAACACTGATTGGACTGACCTGCCCGTTAAAAGCATCTCAACCATTGTCGAGCCTGTCTATGAAGAGGGCTACGCAGCTTGCAAGATGCTCCTTAAAAGAATCAAAGATTCCTCGCTTGAGCCTGAACATAAGCTGCTCACCTGCAAACTAAACTGGCTCAAATCAACCATATGACAAAAATAGCGAGAAGACCAACGGATCTTCTCGCCATACGTTACTACTTTAACCAAAGCGCTTACAGAACGTGGACCTCATCTTTGGTGAAGTCAACAAAGGCGTGGTCACCAACGTTGTAAATCTTGTGGGTACGAGGATTGAAGTCCGTAATCTTGATGAGAGTATCGCCTACCATAACGTGGTAGTTCTGGTAGTGACCCATGAATCGAGAAAGAACTACCTCACAGGCAAGTGTTCCCTCGTCAGCAAGGCGTGCAGACTCTGGACGAAGAACAATGCAGCATTCCTTACCCTTGTCCAGGTGAGAACATCCGCTGACCTCAAACTCATGGCCCTCAAAGCGGCAAAGAGCAGTCTCAGAATCAAGCTTGTCTGCAATGGTTGCATGCAGGAAGTTTGACTCACCAATAAAGTCTGCAACAAACTCGTCTGCTGGGTGATAGTAAACCGTCTGAGGATCGCCAACTTGGTCCACAACACCCTTTTTCATAATGATGATGTTGTCTGAAAGCGCCATTGCCTCTGACTGGTCATGTGTGACGTAGATGGCGGTAATGCCGGCCTCCTGCTGGATGCGACGGATCTCGTTACGCATGTCAACGCGGAGCTTCGCATCAAGGTTTGAAAGAGGCTCGTCAAAGAGAAGCACGCTTGGCTCAATAACCAGAGCGCGAGCCAAAGCAACACGCTGCTGCTGACCGCCAGAAAGCTGATTGGTCATGCGCTCTTCCATACCTTCAAGTCCAACAAGACCAAGGATATGAAGGACCTTCTCGCGAATTACGTTCTTGTCCAATTTGCGAAGCTTGAGGCCGTAGGCAACATTGTCAAAGATGTTGTAGTGAGGAAGCAATG
>CAUTGQ010000033.1:0-10225 GCA_963538075.1 uncultured Atopobiaceae bacterium | reverse complement strand
TTTTGTGCGCCAGGCCTAAAAGCCGACGCTAACACGCTGCAGAATCATAATCACCTGCATATGAATTACCTCCCATTTCTTGGACATAAGAAATGGGAGGCAGTTAAAAACGACGTAGGGGCCAAAAGAAATGCGATGCTTACGCGGCGTTCGCACGTGTACTTACGTGGTGCTTACGCAGCGCGTACGCGCACTTACTTGCGGTTGCAGACCTCAGCAGCAACCTTTGCGCCAAGAGCAACGTTGTTGAAGACCAGCTGAATGTTGGACTCAAGGGAGTTGTTGCCAGTAATCTCAGCAACCTTTGCAAGCAGGAATGGTGTGGACTCTTTGCCGTGGATGCCGTTAGCCTCTGCCTCTGCAAGGGCCTTCTCGATAGCTGCGTCGATGGTGTCCTTATCCATTGCATACTGCTCAGGAATTGGGTTGGTGACCAGAAGGCCGCTGTTCATGCCAATCTGCTGCTGGGTAGTAAAGATCTCTGCCAGCTCAGCAGGGGAGTCAACGCGGTAGTCAACGCTAAAGCCGCTCTTGCGGGTGTAGAACGCAGGAAGCTCCTCGGTCTGGTAACCAAGTACTGGAACACCCTTGGTCTCCAGGTATTCAAGGGTAAGGCCAAGGTCAAGAATGGACTTTGCACCAGCGCAAATGACCATAACAGGAGTCTGTGCAAGCTCCTCGAGGTCAGCAGAGATGTCCATGGTGGTCTCAGCGCCACGGTGAACGCCGCCGATTCCGCCGGTTGCAAAGACGTCGATGCCTGCCATGTGAGCAATCATCATGGTAGTAGTGACGGTAGTTGCGCCGTCCTTCTTCTCAGCGATGATAACGGGGAGGTCGCGGCGGCTGACCTTAGCAACCTCGCGGCCTTTCTTGCCCAGGTAGTCAATCTCGTCAGCGGAAAGGCCGGCACGCATCTGGCCGTTAATAATTGCAATAGTTGCAGGAATTGCACCGTTGTCGCGGATAATCTGCTCAACCTTCAGAGCGGTCTCGACGTTCTGTGGGTAAGGCATACCGTGAGAAATGATGGTGGACTCCAGAGCTACAACAGGCTTGTTCTGCTCAAGAGCCTCTTTGACCTCGTCAGATACAACGAGAAAATCCTTCAGGTTTGACATATATACTCCAATCGTAAACGACTAAATGGAACCGAAAGTAGTGCCGTGCAGACACGCTGTGCCGCGCAGACACGCTGTACCGTGCAGACACGCTGTGCCGTGCAGACGCGCTGTGCCGTGCAGACGTGCTGTGCCGTGCAGACGTGCTGTGCCGTGCAGACGCGTTAAATACCTGCGCGCTTGATAACCTCTTCAACGTTGAGTTGTTCGTTGATAGTATTCTCACCTTCAACGGCCATGGTGGAAGCAGCCAAACCTACCAGGCCGGTCTGCTCAAGTGTCATGCCTTGAGTATATGCCCAGGTAACTCCTGCCATTATGGCATCTCCCGCACCCGTCATGTTGACTAGCTTTGCAGGGAGTAGCGGCAAGAGGATGGTCTTCTCGTGATCAGCGCAAAAAAGGCCTTTCTCGCCAAGAGAGATAAATACACGTTTGAGACCTGTTGCAAGTAGCTCATGAGCTGCGGCTTCAAGGGAGGCGTTGTCAGTAATCTTAATGCCTGAAAGTGCTTCAGCCTCAAGGTGATTGGGTTTGAGCGTGTGAATTTTTCCCAGAACCTTCTTAAGCTTTTGCGCTTTGATAGAAGAAACGGGGTCGCAGAAGATAGGGCAAGTCACATTTTTGGCAATAAACTCAATTGTTTGCTGAGGTAAATTGGTGTCAATTACACAGGCCGCAGCATGCTGGATAATATCTAGGCGCTCTTCAATGCGCTCAGGGGTGACATACTCGTAAATCTGCATGTCATTAATAGCTTCCTGCATTTCACCTTGCTCATCCATGATGAAGAGGTAGGTGGAAGTGGAAGCGCCTGGCACGGTAATAGATGCGTCGATGTCAATACCGCAGTCCAGGCAGCCCTCTTTGAGCTCGCGCGCACGATAGTCCTCGCCAAAAGCGGTGAGTAGACGAACGTCGCTGTCGAGAAGAGCCAGGTTGTGGGCAACATTTCTGCCAACGCCACCAAAGGACATGGTGACCTTGCCAGGGTTTGAATCTCCCGCCACAAGGGAAGTGTCTGGGCGGCCAGCAATATCCATGTTGGCAGCGCCAATCACAATAAAGTAGGGACGCTCGCTCAAAATGTAGCGGCGGCCCAAAATTGCGCCCTTTGCGGTAAGGTTGGAGATGTGAACCGAAACAGAAGAACGCGAGATACCTGCACGCTCTGCAATTTCCTTCTGAGTAATGGAAGGCTGCTCTTTAATCCAGTTGAAAATCATCTGTTCTCTATTAGTGAGCATCAGGCCTCCTAGCAGCAAAAAAAGAATCCGACTAAACAGGTGCTTATATAAAACTTCTAAACAGGTGCTTATCCTATTTAAGCTAGTGCTTAAATCTTGCTTTGGACAACGATAAGACAGCAGCTAGAGTCTGTAAAGAATGAATTCATTAAATTTTTCCCTGGTGAGCTCAACGATTTTCTCGCCACATTGGTTTTACCTGCTTAATTTTTCTAAGCATTTGCTGCGTACCGTTTACAGAATTTTAGTATCTGCAAACGGTTGTATCGTGAAAATCTCTCTAAATTGGGCGTCGGCGTTATGCAACTGTAATAATATATTTAATGAATAGTAATGACTCGTCCACATAAGTTAGCTTGCGTATGTATCGTGCGCAAATGCTTGTTTCGGGCGTTTTAGGAGGTAGTATGCCTAAACGTGTTTTTGTAGTTGTTCTTGATAGTTTTGGCATCGGCGAAGAGCCTGATGCAGCGGCATACGGAGATGAGGGTAGCAATACCCTTTGTGCATGCGCAACAAGTGGCGTTCTTAACATCCCAAATATGACAAAGCTGGGCCTTCTTAATATTGATGGCGCGCTTGATACTGTGTACGACGTTGATCTGAAGCCAATTGAGTCTCCTGTGGGCGCATACGCTCGTATGCAGGAGAAATCAGCTGGTAAAGACACCACCGTTGGCCACTGGGAGATGGCAGGCGTCATTTCTCCAAAGAAGTTCCCAACCTATCCTGATGGTTTTCCACAGGAGGTCATTGAGGAGTTTGAGCAGAAGACAGGCCGCAAGGTTTTGTGCAACAAACCTTACTCCGGAACCGATGTTATTAGAGACTTTGGTAAAGAGCACGTAGAGACTGGTGCTCTGATTGTCTATACCTCAGCAGATTCTGTTTTCCAGATTGCTGCTCATGAGGACGTGGTAAGTCCCGAGAAACTCTATGAGTATTGCCGCATTGCGCGCGAGATTCTGCAGGGTGAGCACGGTGTTGCTCGCGTTATTGCTCGTCCTTTTGAGGGGGAGTGGCCATATCAGCGCACTTCTCGCCGTCATGACTTCTCGCTTGAGCCAACGGGCCCAACTATGCTTGATCGTCTTAAAGAGAACGGCTTTGACGTTCTTTCTATTGGCAAGATTTATGACATCTTTGCTCACCGCGGCATGACTGAGTTTGAGTTCACTACCTGCAACGCAGACGGAATTCAGAAAACTATTGAGGCTACCAGCAAAGATTTCAACGGTCTGTGCTTCACCAACCTTGTTGATACCGACATGATTTACGGTCACCGCAACGACCCTGTGGGATACTCCAACGCTCTTTCTTACTTTGACGAGCGCATTCCTCAAATTATTGAGGGCCTTCGTGAGGATGACCTGTTCATTATCACCGCAGACCATGGCTGTGACCCGGTAACACCATCTACTGATCACTCTCGTGAGTACGTGCCACTGCTTATCACGGGTCCAAAGGTCAAGCCAAACACAAACCTTGGCACAACCGCCACATTTGCCGATATGGCTGAGACAATCCTTGATTCTTTTGGCGTTGAGCAACTTGGTGTTGGAACTTCTCACCTGTCAGAGATTCTTAAGGAGAACTAATGGCTACTACCCCAACTCCTCATAACGCTGCTGTTGAGGGCCAGATTGCTAAGACTGTCCTGATGCCAGGAGATCCTCTGCGCGCAAAGCTTCTTGCAGACACGTATCTGGAGAATGTCGAGCAGTTCAACACCGTTCGCAATATGTTTGGCTACACCGGCACCTACAAGGGACAGCCAGTCTCCGTTATGGGTTCTGGTATGGGTATGCCTTCCATTGGTATTTATTCTTACGAGCTCTTTAATTTCTATGGAGTTGACAACATTCTCCGCATTGGTAGCGCTGGCGGCCTTGCTCCTGAGGTAAAGCTTAGAGACATTGTTATTGGCATGTCTTCCAGCACTGATTCTAATTATCCATCACAGTACGGAATGCCTGGAACCATTGCACCTACCGCAGACTTTGGCCTGTTGAGCAAGGCTGTTGCTAGTGCAGAAAAGCTGGGTTATCCCGTTCGCGTTGGTAATATCCTGGCAAGCGACGTGTTCTATACCGTAGACAACTCGCTTACCAAATGGGCAAGCATGGATGTTCTTGCCGTTGAGATGGAATCGGCAGCCCTGTATCTCAACGCCATGTACGCTCATAAGCATGCGCTTACGCTGCTAACTATCTCTGATTTGCCTCTTACAGGAGAAGCACTTACTGCTGAAGAGCGTCAGACTAGTTTCACGCAGATGATGGAGGTTGCTCTTTCTGTTGTTGCTTAAGGCACTTGTTGCATAAAGCATTGCAGATTAGCAGCTTGCCATTGCTGTTTGTTTTGGAACCATGCGGATTTTCCGCTTAAGTTAGGGGAGTTTGGTCAACTTCTCATAAAGATCCAGCGCTAAAGCTGGACGTTCCCGCCACATGAGGTAAGGAGAGCACGGAATGAACAAGAACGTTTCTCGTCGTAGTTTTGTGACCGGCGCAACCGGCGCTGGCGCATTTGCAGCACTCGCAGGTCTTGCAGGCTGCAACAACCCCAAGAAGGACGACGGCGGCCAGAAGGCATCAGGTGAGAAGAAAAAGAAGCTCACCATGGTTACCGATACTGGTGGTGTTAACGACCAGTCCTTTAACCAGTCCGCTTGGGAGGGCATGACCGAGCTCAAGGACAAGAACGGCTGGGATGTCAGCTACCTTGAGTCCAAGCAGGATTCCGATTACGCAACCAACCTTGATAAGGCTGTTGACGCAGAGTCCGACCTTGTTTGGGGTGTTGGCTTTGCTATGGCAGACGCAACCCTTAAGGCTGCTAAGGACAATCCAAACACCCAGTTTGCCATCATTGACAACGGCAACGAGTCTGAGGTTTCCAACTTCACCGGCGTAATGTTCCGTGCTCAGGAGCCTTCCTTTGTTGTTGGCTACATTGCTGCTCGCACCACAAAGACTGGCAAGGTTGGCTTTGTTGGCGGCATTTCTTCCGCACTTATCGACCAGTTTGAGTATGGTTACCGCGGCGGCGTTGCTTATGCAAACAAGGAAAAGGGCACCAACGTTGAGGTTTCTGCACAGTACGCAGAGTCCTTCTCCGATGCTGCAAAGGGCAAGGCTATTGCTAACTCCATGTACTCCGATGGTTGCGACGTTGTCTTCCACGCTGCAGGCGGCGTAGGAACCGGCGTTATTGAGGCAGCTAAGGACGCAAACAAGCTTGCTATCGGCGTTGACCGTGACCAGGCATATCTTGCTCCAGAGAACGTTCTGACCTCCGCTCTTAAGCGTGTCAACGTTGCTATCGTTGAGATTTCCGAGAAGATCCTGAAGGACGGCCAGAAGGGCGGCACTACTGTTTCCCTGGGCGCTTCCGAGGACGCTGTCGGAATTGCTGAGGATCACCACCTCATGGGTGAGGACACCTACAAGGCAGCTACTGACCTTCTCGACAAGATCAAGGCTGGTTCCGTTGTTCCTCCTACAAACAAGGATGAGTTGGACAAATACGTCAAGTCTTTGAGCTAAGTTCTGGCTTAGTATCTAAGCCTTAGGGTTTCTCGCCAGATGGTTTTGCTGTCTGACAGGCCCAAAAGGTTGATGAGTTTGGATTTGCTGGTGAGGGGTGCTTTTTGGCACTCCTCACCGCTCGCAAGTGTGTAAAGGAGGTGGCTCGTGGAAGTCAGTTCGGATTACGCTGTTCAGATGCATGGCATTACCAAAGTTTTTGGATCGTTTAAAGCTCTTGACGCCGTAGACCTTAACGTGCGCAAGCAAACTGTCCACGCCATTTTAGGAGAGAACGGCGCAGGTAAAAGTACGCTTATGAACGTACTGTATGGCCTGTATTCTGCTGATGAGGGCGAGGTTTACCTCAACGGAGAGCGTGTATCCATATCTGGCCCAACCGATGCTATCGCTCACGGTATTGGTATGGTTCACCAGCACTTTATGCTGGTCGAGAACTTTACTGTTACAGAAAATATTGTTTTGGGCAACGAGGTCACCAAGGCTGGTGGCGTCCTTGATCCAAAGCGAGCTCGCGAGAAGGTCCTGGAGATTGTTGAGGAATACGGCTTTGACGTAGACCCTGACGCCAAGATTGAAGACATTTCTGTTGGTATGCAGCAGCGTGTTGAGATTTTGAAGGCCCTGTATCGCGGTGCTGATACGCTGATTCTTGATGAGCCTACGGCAGTTCTTACGCCGCAGGAGATTGAGAAGCTTATTCAGATTATGCATGACCTGGTAAGCAAAGGTAAAACCATCATTGTTATTACTCACAAGCTTAAAGAGATTATGTCTTCTGCTGACGAGTGCACTATTATTCGTCGCGGTAAGTATATGAGCACCGTTGATGTCTCCAAGACATCCGAGACCGAGCTTGCAACACTTATGGTGGGTAGAAACGTTAACCTGCATGTAGAAAAGAAGGCTGCAACTCCTGGGGAGGTTGTTCTCTCTATTAAGGACCTCCACGTTAAGGACGAGCGCGGCATTGAGCAGGTAAACGGCTTTAATTTGGATATTCGTGCCGGTGAGATTGTTGGTCTTGCAGGCATTGACGGCAACGGCCAGAAAGAACTTGCCGATGCCATAGATGCACTGGTCAAACCTGAGTCGGGCACCATTACCGTTAAAGGTGAAGAGATTCAGGGCACAACCCCTAAAACGGTCATTGACCACGCAGTTGCAACTATTCCTTCAGACCGCCATCGTTGGGGTCTGGTTCTGCCCTTTACGGTTGCCGAGAATATGGTGCTTGAGCGCCACAACGAGGAGACCTTTGGTAAGGGTATTGCACTTGACCTGGCAAAGATAAAAGAATTCTCTCAGAAGCTGATTGACGAGTTTGATATTCGTCCTGCAGAGTGCGCAGACCATCAGGCAGTGGGACTTTCCGGCGGTAACCAGCAGAAGGTTATTATCGCCCGTGAGGTTTCTTCCAATCCAGACGTCCTTATTGCTATCCAGCCAACTCGTGGTCTTGACGTTGGTGCTATTGAGTTTGTTCACAAAGCGCTTATTCGCGAGAGGGACCGTGGAGCAGCAATTTTGCTGATTTCCTTTGAGCTGGACGAGATTATGGACGTTGCCGATAAGATGGCAATTATTTACGCCGGCAAGAATGTTGGCGAGTTTGACCAAGGTACTATCACTGAAGAGCAGGCTGGCCTGCTGATGGCAGGAGGTGACGCCGAGTGAGTACGCTTACAAAGATAATGAGAAAACCAATTACGTCAGCAATTGTTGCTATTTTTGTTGGCCTGTTGGTTGCTTCTATTATTTTGGTTGTTGCAGGTTATGACCCTATCAGCTCGTTTGAGGCTCTTATTGGCGGCATGGTAGGTAAGCCAAAATACATTTCTAACGTCATTATTAAGGCAACACCTTTGCTCTTTACGGGTATTGCTGTTGCTTTTGCATTCCGCGTTGGCCTCTTTAACATTGGCGCTGAGGGTCAGTACATTGTAGGTACTATCCTCGCCGTTATTGTTGGCTACAGTCTTGATCTTCCTCCTGTGCTGCAGATTCCTGTAGTTGTTTTGGTTGGTACCGCAGGCGGCGCAGGTATTGGTGCCATTATTGGATGGCTTAAGGCTCAGTTTGGCATCAACGAGGTTATTACTAGCATTATGTTTAACTGGATCAGCCTTTACCTCTGCAACTTTGTGGTTTCTCTTCCACAGTTCCACCAACCAAATTCAACTTCTTCGTACTCTATTAACGAGTCTGGCTACACCACACTGTTCTATGGCATGAAGAATTCCGAGGACGGTGCTGAGGCAATTCGCAATATTCCTATTATTGGTGACGCTATTATGCGTACCGATGTCAACATTGGTATTTTTGTTGCTATTATCGCAGCTATCTTTATTGGTTGGCTGCTTATGCGCACCAAGGTTGGTTATGAGATGCGCGCTGTTGGTTTTAACCGTGACGCCGCACAGTTTACCGGCATCAACGTTAAGAAAAACCTTACGCTCTGCATGGCTATTTCTGGTGCACTCTGCGGTCTTGCAGGTGCTCTGACCATCACCGGTATTGCTCCTCACAGTATTGCAACGCTGGCAGCTTTTGAGAATAACGGCTTTAACGGCCTGTCTGTTGCGTTTATCGCCAACTGCAACCCTGTGGCATGTATTCCTGCGTCTTTCCTGTTTGCTGGTCTTCTTTATGGTGGTCAGACTGTTCAGCAGACGGTTGGTGCACCTTCCGAGATTATCAACATTGTTATTGGTACCATCGTGTTCTTTATGGCTCTGGGTGGCGTTATTCCAATGCTTGCCGACCGTCTTGATCACAAGCGTGCCCAGAAGGCTAAGGAAGAAGAGGCAAAGCTTGCTGCTCAAGTGAGTGATGCGTCCGACCCTTCTCAGGAGGAGGCAAACAATGCTCACTAACCTGATTCTTCTTGTTTCCGTTACCCTCATGTACTCGACACCTCTTATTTTTGGTGCTCTGGGCGGCGTTGTCTCCGAGCGCTCCGGTGTTGTCAACATTGGTATTGAGGGCATGATGGGCGTTGGCGCCTTTGCAGGCGTTGCAGGCAGCTACCTCACCGGAAACCCTTGGATTGGCTTCCTTTGTGCAGGTATTGCAGGCGGTCTTATTGCGCTTTTGCACGCCATGGCATCTATTACGTTTAACGCTGACCAGACAGTTTCTGGTGTTGCAATTAACCTGCTGGCACCTGGCATTGCTCTGTTTGCCTGCCGTCTTTTGTTTGATGGCGCCGCAATGTCTCCAGCAGTCAATAAGCTGCCAAAGCTCTTTGGTGAGGGTGCCTTTAACGACACACCTTATTCCAGCTTGAACGTAGACATTACCGTGGTACTTGCACTTTTGACCGCCCTTCTCGTCTGGTTTGTGCTTTACCGTACCAAGTGGGGCCTGCGTATTCGCTCCGTTGGCGAGCATCCACACGCATCCGAGACGCTGGGCATTAGCGTTCGTAAGACTCGCTACCTCTGCGTTATTGTTTCTGGTGTTCTTGCAGGATTTGGCGGCGCTTCTGTAACGCTGGCAATTATTTCTCAGTTCACTCAGACCGCTATTTCTGGTCAGGGCTTTATTGCACTGGCAGCTGTCATTTTTGGTAAGTGGAAGCCTCTGAACACCTATGCAGCTTGCCTGCTCTTTGGCTTTACTCAGGCTCTTGCAATTCTTCTTGGTGGCGGCGCAACTCCAATTCCAAGCCAGATTATTGCAATGCTTCCTTACTTCATCACCATCATTACGCTGGTCCTCTTTGTTGGTAAGTCCGTTGCGCCTAAGGCAGACGGCGTGCCATATATCAAGGGAAGTCGTGCATAATGGCCGGGGTAGAGGGTTCTTGCCACGTTTCTAACGAGGCTCTTGTTCAGCTTGCTATTGAGGCGCGTAACCATGCCTATGTACCGTACTCTCACTATGCTGTTGGAGCTGCACTTTTGTGCTCCGACGGCACGGTGTACGGCGGCGCCAACCTAGAAAACGCTGCGTATACGCCTTCTAACTGTGCTGAGCGCACGGCGTTTTTCCGCGCGGTATTTGAGGGGCGCAGGGATTTTGTGGCCATTGCGGTTGTCGGCGGTCCTGAGGGAGAAGCCCCAACAGCTTGGTGCACTCCTTGTGGTGTATGCAGGCAGGTGATTCGCGAGTGGTGTGATCCTGCAACGTTTCGTATTGTGCTGGGTAAGGTAGATGCAGCTCCTCGCGAGTATCTGCTCCAGGACATCTTGCCTATGGGATTTGGTCCCGAGGATCTGGGCGAGTCCAGCCCTGCAGGCGCGTCGTGCGACGACGCTGTGAAGGTTGCCGCAGGTCACGAGCACGGTTGTGGCTGCGGGTGCAG
>CAUTGQ010000032.1:0-10444 GCA_963538075.1 uncultured Atopobiaceae bacterium | reverse complement strand
GTGCTTGTTCCTATGGAGGACCTGATGCACGATCCTGTGCGCTTCTTTTCGCACGGCGGCGTGGAGATTGCCCCTCCTGACCAGCGCGTTGGTCACGTAACCGAGGATCTGGGAGTCATTACGTGGGAGTAGCACAAGAAGCTCTAGAGCTGGCACGCGGTGGTGCACAAACGGGAGAGTTTGTGTTCCGTGCCTTTGACGTGCAGCAATACGCTACCCAGGACCAAGACGAGTGCCTTGAGCCGGACCACGATTCAGCATCCGCACCAGCGTCCACACCGGCTGGCGAGAAACCCTTTGAGGTTGCAACTATTGTGCGCCTTGGTGTCTCGATGCCCTATGTACCTGCAGTTCCATACGTTGTAGCACTGGGAGTTTGTCAGTTCTTGCGCGCACAAGATGAGAGCTTTGGTATCTGCTGGCCTTACGATATCTGCTATAAAGACCAGATAGTTGCCTCAATTAAGGCTACCGCTGGTTATCAAGAGGGCATGTTTGCCGTGGTAAGAGTTGTCGCAGACGCTAAGGTGTTGAGCCTGGCGTTTGACGTTGCAGACAACATAGAGTTTCTCGCCAAAAAGGTATCTGAACTGGTGGTCCAGAGTGTAAGTGCGTGGGAGCAGCAGGTTAAACGCGCAAGGAGCTTTGCGGGACCCATCGCGCTGATTCTGAGCGATTACTTTGATATGGTTCCGTTGCTTGGACAGCAGGTCAACAAGGTATATCCCAGCGGTAACGTTGCACTAACCGCTCGATTTGGCGGTATTGACGTGTGGGGTCATGCCATCCTTGTTGATGAGGATGGGAAAGAAATCCTTGTAAGTGAGGACGAAGCTTCCGTTGTGCCAGCAATCTAACCGCTGGTTTAGCTGCTGGTTTAGCTGCGGGTTCGATTGCCGAGTTGTCGGCTGTGGCGCACCTGCAGCGTTACCTACTTGGCAGCTTCGGTTGATTGCTTCCAGATCAGATAAATGCCACGCATGGTGAGCTGCGGATCAACCTCGTCAAAGACATCTGTTGCTTCGCTGACAGTGTTTGCAAGGCCACCTGTTGCAATAACAGTTGCACCCTCAATACCAGGCTCTTTGAGTGTTCTGGCAACCAGACCCTCTGCCTGAGCTGCTGCGCCCACTACAATACCTGCCTGAACAGCGCTTTCTGTGGTGTTTCCCAAAACGGTCTCGGGAGCCTTGATAGGAATGCTAGAAAGCTTGGCTGCACGCGCAAACAGAGCGTTTGCAGAGATCATAATACCTGGTGAAATAGCGCCCCCGCGGAATACGCCGTCCTTATCAACAACGTCTAAATTAGTGGCGGTACCAAAATCAACCACAATAACTGGATAGCCGTAGCGCTCAGTTGCGGCAACGGAATTTGCTACGCGGTCCGCACCAACAAGCTCGGGGTGGGGGATATTGAAGCGAATCTTATCCGTGGAAAGCGCGTTAATGCGGGTCAGAGGCTTGTTAAGCAGCAGCTCAAAGCAGCGCTGCCAAGCACGTGTGATAACAGGAACCACGCACGAGAGTCCGCCAGCCTCAACGTCGTCTAGGCTCAGTCCATCTTTCTGGAAGAATGTGAAGAGACGGCCGTGCAGAATGTCGGAGGTGTCGCTTTGATCGGTAGGCATTCTCCAGCCGCGCACCATAGTGCCTTCGCTGTCAAATAAACCAATGGCAGTTTGCGTGTTACCTACATCAATCGATAAAAACATTATGCCTCCGAGGGCTGTAGACCAGCTTTTTTATGACGTATTGGATTTTAGCCCATTGGGCGCATCTCTAAAGTTGTCGTGTGCAAGAAAAAAGTTGTTTCGCAGTTGTCGCATAGTTGCCACACACAAGAATTATCTGCACAAAATATGAATTTCTCGCCAACTGCTTCTGGCAACAGAGGTGTTGTTCTGCTATACTTTTACAGCTTATTGTCTTGATTGGGTATCTGCCCAAAAGACACCCCTGCTCTGGTCGGAAACCAGAGCCGATGTAAGGAGTCCTGCATGAAGCAAGGTATTCATCCAGAGTACGTGGAGTGCACCGTTCGCTGCACCTGCGGAAACACCTGGGCCACACACGCAACTGTTCCAGAGATGCGTCTTGACCTCTGCGACAAGTGCCACCCATTCTATACGGGTCAGCAGAAGCTTGTCGATACTGGTGGACGTGTCCAGCGCTTCGCCGACAAGTTCGGTGGCGCAGCAAACGCTGCTCTCGAGGCTGCTAAGGCTGCCAAGGAGGCAAAGGCTGCTAAGGCTGCTGAGCAGGAGGCTGCTCGTAAGGCTGCTGCTGAGGCTAAGGCTGCTGAGAAGGCAAAGCGTGCTGCTGAGTTCGCAAAGAACGTACCAGTCGCAGAGCCAGAGGCTGAGGCTGAGGCACCTGCAACCGAAGAGGCTGCAGAGTAGCAGGTATTTGCTCGCGCAAAGACCGCAGAGTACAGAATCGGGGTGGCTTCGGCTGCCCCGTTTTTGTTTGGCGAGAAACCCTCTTAGCTCAGAGGGTATACTTGAAAGTGAAAAATCTGCCGTCGGAGGACGAATGGAATCACTGTATACAAAGTATCGCCCGCAAACGTTTGAGCAGGTAGTTGGCCAGAAGCATGTGGTTGGCACCCTTGAGCGAGCGGTTTTGGAGCAAAAGCTTAGCCACGCATACCTGTTCTGCGGACCTCGCGGCACTGGTAAGACCACTATGGCTCGTTTGCTGGCAAAAGCCATTCTCTGTCACGAGGCGCCTGGTCATCTGCCCGACGGCACTTGCGAGGACTGCCAGCTGATTGCTGCTGGTCAGCATCCAGATGTCTTTGAGATTGATGCCGCTTCTAACACCGGCGTTGATAACGTGCGAGAAGAGATTATTTCTCGCGCTAGTTACGCTCCCGTGCGTGGCAAGGGCAAGGTTTATATTATCGACGAGGTGCACATGCTTACCTCGGCGGCATTCAACGCCCTGCTCAAGACACTGGAGGAGCCTCCTTCACACGTGACGTTTATCATGTGTACCACCGATCCTCAAAAAATTCTTGCAACTATTCTGTCTCGCGTGCAGCGCTTTGATTTCCGCTCCATTGCCGCTGACGAGATGGCAGAGCACCTGGTCAACGTCTGCAAAAACGAGGGCTTTACCTACGAAGACGCAGCTATTGATCTTATTGTTCGTCATGCGCGCGGTGGCATGCGTGATGCTCTTTCTTCTCTTGAGCAGCTCTCCGTTTATGGCGGCAGCGTCATTTCTGAGCAGACAGTTCG
Organism: uncultured Atopobiaceae bacterium; assembly: GCA_963538075.1. Classification (GTDB taxonomy): domain Bacteria; phylum Actinomycetota; class Coriobacteriia; order Coriobacteriales; family Atopobiaceae; genus Lancefieldella. Next base: position 7,200 of record CAUTGQ010000032.1, on the reverse strand, counting down.
AGACGTTTTGGGTCAGTCATCCGGCTCTCTTATTAACAATGCCGCGGTGGCTCTGGCTCAGCGAGACATTTCTTCGCTCTTTACCACGGTAAATACGCTGTTTGAAGGCGGCAAAGATTTGCTGCAGTTTACGCGCGAGCTTGCTGTTCACGTAAGAGATCTCTACATTGCCGCAGCTGTAGGCGTTGATTCTCCAGCGCTGGCAAATTCCACCGCTTCAACCGAGCAGCTTACCAAAGAGGCTCAGGCCTTTGGGTCGGTTGACCGACTTTCAAGAGTTCTGACTGTTTTGGGTGACGCCGCAAATCAGATGCGCACCGCCGTGAACCAGCGACTTGTCCTGGAGGTTGCATTTACCAAGCTGGCGCGTCCTAACACGGAGCTTTCATTGGAAGCACTGGCAGATAGGGTAGCCGTTCTTGAGCAGCAGTTGGCAAACGGTGTTGTTGCAGCTCCAGCTGTCGAGAAACCCGCAGCTTCCGCGTCTGCTCCAGCGCCGCAGTCAGCTCCGGTCGCTGTACCGGCTCCCGCACCAGTGGCGGCTCCACAGCCGACACCAGCTCCAGCTCCAGTTGCTGTGCCCGCACCAGCTCCAACGGCTCCACAGCCGACACCAGCTCCAGCTCCCGCACCTGCACCAACGCCGCAGCCTGCGCCAACTCCTGTACCTGCGGCTCCAGCGCCAGCAGCGGCAGCGCCTGCGCCAAAAGAAGTTGACCAGTCCGACGCTCTTCTCGTCAGACAGTGGAAAGAAGTTGGCAAGGTCTGCGCTTCCAAGAATGCTGCTCATGCAGCACTGCTGGTCAGCTCAATGCTTGAGTCCGACGATGGCTCTGAGCTGGTAGTTACATTGCCTAAGGGCTCCTCGTTTGCCATGAGGATGCTTAGCGCGCCAGCAGTTTCCGAGTTTGTAAAAGAGTGTGTTGCCCAGGTCATGGGCCCACGCCGCATCAAATATGTCGAGTCTAGCCTTGCTGCAACGGCAATCTCTCGAGAAAAACGTGCGACTCCGGCTCCAGCTCCTGCTCCTGCACCAGCAGCTCCTGCTACGCCTGTTGCACCAGCTCCAGCGCCAGTCGCGCAGCCCGCTCCTGCGCCCGCTCAAGTTCAAGCGTCTACGCCAGCACCGCAACCTGCAACTCCAGTGCCAGTACCAGCACCCGAGGCGTCATATCCAATGCCTTGGGATGAACCTGCGTCTGCCGGAGCTCCAGTTGAGGCTCCTGACTACGATCAGGTGCCTTACAGCGATGACGATGTAGCTGCGGTTTTGGATGACTCCATCGAAGATGCTGCTCCAGCTCCAGTTGCGCCTGCGCCAGCGCCGCAACCTGCAGCTCCAGCGCCTGCACCCGAGCCGGCCCCGGCCCCAAAGCCAGCTCCAGCCCCAGCTTCACCAGAGGACATCGCGGCTCGTTCAGCACTTCCTCCAGAGCTCAATAACGTGGCGGATATGCTTGAGAAGGTATTTGGACCAGCAGTTTCTTTGTCGGTAGAGAAGAAGTCGGACGCAGGTGCTCCTTCGGATGCAGGTGCTCCTTCGGGCGCAGTAGCACCCTCGGACGCAGGCGCATCTTCGGACGCCGGAACCTCTGCTCCCGCAGACCCCGCAAACAACTAGTACTTCTCGCGATATGACGCTTTGGTGCATGGATCCTCATGCGCCAGCGTAAAAAGCGCAACTTGTCTAAAATAGATACGACGATAGGAGAACATATGGCACGTGGTGGATTTAACATGGGCGGCATGAACCGCAATCAGATGATGGCTCAGGCTCGCAAAATGCAGGAGCAGCTGCTGGAGGCCCAGCAGAAGGCTTCCCTTATGCAGGCAACCGCAAGTGCTGGTGGCGGCGCTGTTAAGGTAACCGCATCCGGCGACCTGCGCCTGACCAATATCACCATTGATCCTGAGGCAATTGATCCTGAGGATATCGAGATGCTTCAGGACATGATTCTGGCAGCCGTAAACGATGCTCTTGAGTCCGCAGAGTCTCAGGCATCTGCCCAGATGAGCGCAGTAACCGGCGGACTGAATATCCCAGGACTGTTCTAATCCATGGCGTTTGATACCACAAATGATGGCCGCGCGCTGCAGCGTTTGCTTGACGAACTAGGCCGCCTACCAGGTATTGGTCCAAAGTCAGCTCAGCGCATTGCCTACCATCTTCTAGAGGTTGATTCCGAGGAGGCTCGCCGTTTGGCGCAGGCTATCTTGGAGCTTAAGCAGCAGGTGCATTTTTGCCCTATCTGCTTCAACTACGCAACGCGCGACGAATGTGACATCTGCCTGGACTCTTCCAGAGATCGCAGCAAAATCTGCGTAGTCTCCGAGCCTAAGGATGTCTCGGCAATTGAGCGCACCGGCGCGTTCCACGGCCTCTACCACGTCCTGGGCGGCGTAATCTCGCCTATGGATAAGATTGGCCCCGAGCAGCTTCACGTGCGTGAGCTGCTGTCCCGCCTGGCCGACGGCACCGTAACTGAGGTTGTCCTGGCAACAAATCCGGACGTTGAGGGAGAGACAACCGCAACGTACCTCTCCAGAACTATCAATCCGCTTGGCGTGACGGTTACCCGACTGGCAAGCGGACTTCCCGTAGGCGGAGACCTTGAGTACGCAGATGAGGTAACATTGGGACGTGCAATTGAAGCACGTCGGGAGGTTTAAGCATGGCAAACCACATGAGAACAAGTTCATCTGGCGAGAAGACCCCTGAGGCTTCATCGGTTGATCTGAAGAATATTTCAACGCTTCGTGCAGGTCAGGGTGCACAAATTCCTCAGAGCCCACGACAGGCCGACAACACGCCTGAACCTCCAAATAGAAAATCGGTCATCATCCTGGTGGTTGCAGCAATTGTTGCGCTCACTGCTTTGTTCTTTATTGTTCGCTGTGCTACAAGCACTAAGAGTGAATCTGCAAGCCAGCAGCCAAAGCAGACCCAGTCCGCCTACGCTGACGAGAAGCAGCAGGACGAGCAGTCGGTTGACGGCTCGGTTACCTTCCACGGCTTGAAGTATTCCCTAGAGAAGCAGAGCGACGGTAAAACCGCTGTTGTTCGCACCAGTGATTCAGGAACAAAGAGCGTTTTGTTTGAGGTAGAGGGAACTCCTACCAGCCTGATTCTTTTTAACGACACCATTTTGGTTCCAGAGAATCGCGATTCTGGCTGGGATGTTGTTGCATATGCCCTGGTAGACGGCTCGCTTCCAACCCTTATTGCCGATAAGGACGGCAAGGCTGTTGGTGGAAACGGAACTATCACCGCAGCTACGCTTGATGGAACTACGCTTAAGGTAACCGATTCCACAGGAAACACCACCAGCGTTGCTCTTCAGTAGAACTTCTCGTAAGGAAGTTGTGGATTTCTGGTGAGCGTTCACTTGTCTGACCTGCGGTTATTCTCGCCAAGTGGTTTTTTACAACAAAATTTTTAAATTCGTTGGAAATAACGCTAGACAAGAATAAAAGTTCCCTGTATTATTTCAATTCGCAACAAGGCGTCCGGGGTATTAGCTCAGCTGGTTAGAGCGCCGGCCTGTCACGTCGGAGGTCGCGGGTTCGAGCCCCGCATATCCCGCCATTGCATGTTCAAGCCCTCTTCGGAGGGCTTTTTCATTACCAAAAAAGTCCAGCATAAAAGATTTAAATTACATCTTTAATTTATTGAAACCAAGTCAGAAAATAGAGCATTGTGTGATATCTTTACATCAGAATGTGTCTAAGTGCTTCTGCTACAGAAACATTTAAATGCAGAGGTAAAGTGAGGTGGATTGTGCGGGATCAGAATACTTTGGGTGCGCTGTCGCAATACGATAGCGTAAGCTCCAAATCCGCAGAATCTGTCGACGCAGAACACACTTCAGATTTGATCAAGAAAATTGCTGTTTTTGATTTTGACGGAACCGTCATTTCTGGACAGTCAGGACTCTTGTTCTCTGCGTATTTGCTCCGCCGTCATCTGTCCTCAATTGCACGCACGCTCAAGCTTGTGTGGTGGGGAGTTCGCTACAAGCTGCACCTTCCTCAAAGGCAGGAAGAGGCGCGTGAGCTGGTTGTTGGCGCACTTACGCAGTATAGCGTTGAGTTTGCAAATGCTGTCATGCACGATTTTCATCGCGAGGTAATTGAGGGGATGTATCGCCCTCAGGCGCTGGAAGAGGTGCGTCGTCGGCAGGCAGAGGGTTGCTGTGTGCTGTTGGTTTCAGCAACGTTTGAACCTATCGCGGAATTGGCCGCCCAGAAGCTGGGAGTGGACGCGTTTCTCGCCACAAAGATGCAGGTGGGAGCCGACGGACACTACACCAGCAAGGTTGACGGCCCCGTGATTGAGGGCGCTCAGAAGTTGGTCTCGGCAACCGAGTGGTGCAACCAGCACTTTGGCGAGGGCAACTGGGAGATTGCGTACGCGTACGGCGACCACTACTCGGACGCAACGCTTTTATCGGCAGCACAAACACCGTGTGCCGTTTGCCCTGGTCCAACGCTTGCCAGACTTGCAAACAAGCGCGGCTGGAAAATTTTGAACTGGTAACAACGATAGAGCAAGACGCAACGACTGAACTAGCAACTGAACTAGCAATAACTGAACTAGCAACAAAGATTAGCCTGGTCACAAGCCAGATAAGTGAGAAAAGCAGTCCCTCAAACGGACGCAAGAGGGGTACTTGGAGAACCAATGGAAATTTCACGCAAAACTGATTATGCAATCCGCATGCTTTCTTCGCTGGTGAGAAGCCCAAAGAAGCTTCTTTCTGTTCGCGACGCCGCAGACGAAAACGATATTCCATACTCCTTTGCTCGCTCAATCCAGCACGACCTGGTCCTTGCCGGAGTAATTGTCAGCACGCGTGGCGCTCACGGTGGCATGATGCTGGCCATTGATCCTACTGAGGTGAGCGTTCTTGACATTGTTGAGGCAGTTCAGGGACCTGTCTTCATTTCTAGCTGTGAGTGGGCAGGTCCTAATAATGAGCCATGCCCTCGCCGTAATTCCTGCTATTTTGGACCTCTTTGGTGCAGCGCCGAGAAAACCTTGCGTAATTTCTTTGCGTCCGTGACTTTGCATCAAGTTGTTGTAGAGGGTCTTATGCCAGAGATGGTGGGCGAGTTCCAGCTGGTAAAGAATGAGAATGCCCAGCGTAATGAGCAGATTATCCAGAATGCCACTGCCGCTATTGAGGCTGAGATTACTGCCGGCACCTTTGATAACCTGCTTGATGGTGAGGTTATTTCTGCTGAGAAAAAGCCTTACGAGTTCAATATTGGTAGATAAGAAAATCTCACATACAAAGATGAACGAAGGCCTGGAAGTTTTGGCCGACGAGTACGCTGGTGCATCCGGCGGAGCAGAGCTCACGCCTGAGCTGCGTGCATTTGTCGAGTTTGTGGCAAAGAAAGGCCGCGAGCTATATCGCGACTTGCCTTGGCGTCGTACGTACGACCCGTATGCCATTTGGATTTCTGAGGTCATGCTTCAGCAGACGCAGGTCAGCCGCGTGGATGGTCGCTGGCAGAGGTGGCTGGAGCGATTCCCAACGGTTGACGCGTTGGCTGCCGCAGCCCCTTCTGACGTGCTTAAGGAGTGGCAGGGTCTTGGCTACAACCGTCGAGCTTTGTCCGTGCACCGAGCTGCTCAGGCAATTTCTGAGGCGGGCGGCGTCTTTCCGCAAGATCCAAAGGAGCTGGTAAAGCTCCCAGGCATTGGTCCTGCTACTGCAGCGGGTATTCGTGCGTTTGCGTTTAACCTGCACGGTGTTTACCTGGAGACCAATGTGCGCACGGTCTTTCTTCACGAGCTGTATCCCCAGGCAGAAGGCGTGCCAGATTCCGAGCTTGTTCCGCTGGTAGAGCTTACGTGTCCTGCAAGCGTTGCGGATGCCGCAGGGGCCGACGAGACGGAGCTCACGCCACGTAGCTGGTACTACGCCCTTCTCGACTATGGCGCGTACCTTAAGAAAACCATTCCCAATCCTTCGCGAAGGTCCAAAAGCCACGTCAAGCAGTCGCGCTTTGAGGGATCTCATCGACAGAAGCGAGCCGAGCTCTTGCGCGTTCTTCTCGCTCACAAAGACGAGGGCGGAGCGGAGTTTGAGACGCTTCACCAGGAGCTTTGTCAGATTGAGGTTAACGCGGGGCGAGAAACCCTTGATGAGCAGGTTACCCTTGGCTTACTTGAAGAACTTGCGAAGGAAGGCTTTTGTCAGAAAAATGATGAATACTGGTTGCCCTAAATGGTTATAATTCATAGTGCTGACGAAGGGGTCAGTATATGAGCATAAGTGCTAATGATTATCATTTGCATTTGTTCACCACAGGTAACACGGCGCTACCCAGGCGCTTAACATTGCGCTCACAAGCGCTTTGACATGCGTTAACGTGCCACTCGTTAACGCGGGAGAGGAGAAAAAATGGCAGTAGATTTTGAGAATTCTCAGACAAAGAAGAACCTCGAGGCAGCTTTTGCTGGTGAGTCCCAGGCTACCAACAAGTACAGCTACTATGCTTCCCAGGCTGCAAAAGAGGGTTACCAGCAGATTTCCAACATCTTCACCGAGACTTCTGGCAACGAGCGCGTTCACGCTAAACTTTGGTTCAAGTACCTCCACGGCGGCAAGATTCCAGAGACTGCAGAGAACCTCAAGGACGCAGCAGCTGGCGAGAACTACGAGTGGACCACTATGTACGCTGACTTCGCTAAGGTAGCTGAGGAGGAGGGCTTCGCAGAGATCGCTGCTAAGTTCCGTCTTGTCGGCAACATCGAGAAGGCTCATGACGAGCGTTACCAGAAGCTTCTTGAGCGCGTTGAGTCCGGCGAGGTCTTTGAGCGCGAGGGTGTCAAGGTTTGGAAGTGCCTCAAGTGCGGTCACCTGCACGTCGGCGCATCTGCACCAAAGGTCTGCCCAGTCTGCGGTCACCCACAGGGCTACTTCGAGGAGCAGGCTCTCAACTACTAAGTTGTAGGTGCTCTGAGCTGCGCGACCTTGCGGAGCTGCGGCTCAGCTTTCTAGTGCATTAAAAATGTACCCGCCAGCAAGTCAATGACCTGCTGGCGGGTATTTTTGTGCGTGGATGGTGCGGCGATACGGGTTTCTCGCCAGGCGCGTCGCGCGCTCGGTGCGAGGGCGGTGCACTCGGTGCGCGCGCCTGATTTCTGCAAAGAATCTGTAGATTTTGCCTAAAACCATAAAAGAATCT
>CAUTGQ010000031.1:0-10525 GCA_963538075.1 uncultured Atopobiaceae bacterium | reverse complement strand
GACGTGCACTTCTGTAGCTCCCGCGTCTCTGAGCAGCTGAACAATCTGCTTTGAAGTGGTGCCGCGAACAACAGAATCGTCCACCATCACAATGCGTTTATCTGCGACAACGTCTGAAAGCGCGTTAAGCTTCAGGCGAACACCCAGCTCACGAAGCTGTTGTGTAGGCTGAATGAATGTCCTGGCAACGTAGCGATTCTTGATGAGGCCGGTACCAAATGGCACGTCCAACTCTTGTGCAAAGCCCTCAGCCGCAGGAACACCAGAATCAGGCACACCAATTACCAGATCAACATCTGCTGGCGTCTCTTTAGCCAGCTGACGACCCATCTGGTGACGGACGGAATATACCGAGCGGCCACTGATAATAGAGTCAGGGCGCGAGAAATACACCTGCTCAAAGATGCAGTCTGCCTGCTGACGAGGAGCAAGTCCCATCTCAGAAGACAGGCCGTTATCCGAGATGCGGATAATCTCGCCAGGAGCAACCTCACGCACATACGTTGCGCCCACAATATCCAGCGCGCACGTCTCGGATGCAACCACCCAGTTATTCTCGCCTTCCTCGCCAATATGGCCAAGTACCAGCGGACGAATACCGTTTGGATCCCTAAACGCATACAGCGCGTTCTCGCGGATGAGCACCATGGCGTAACCGCCCTCGATGAGGTTCATAGTTGCGGCGATGCCGGTGCGAAGTCGGTGCGTTTGACGCGTGAAGTAGCCAATGAGCTGGGCTGCTACCTCGGAATCCGTGTTGGATCTAAAGGAAATCTGGCGAGAAGACAGTTCTTCTCGCAAGGAGTCAAAATTTACGAGGGTGCCGTTGTGAGCCAGAGCAATGAGGGTCTCGTCGATGGACGACATGTGTGGCTGAGCCGACTCCCAGCCCTTGGCGCCCGCAGTGCCGTAGCGGCAGTGGCCGATAGCCACTTTACCTGGCATTGCGTTGAGATCGTCGTTGTTGAAAACTTCAGTTACGAGGCCCGTGTCTTTTCTGATAAGCACGGTCTGGCCGTCGCCGACGGCTATACCTGCGGAATCTTGCCCGCGATGCTGCAGCGCGTGCAGCGCAAAATAAGTGAGTCGAGCAACGTCACGGTCAGGCGCCCATACTCCAAAGACGCCACATTCCTCGTGAAGTTCCATTGGATCCCCTCCGGGCTCCTCGGCTTGAGTCACCCTTGATCAAACGTCTCTCACGTTTGGCAACAGTACTTACAGTGTACCTGGAAATTTACAAGAAAAAGCGCTCCGAACAAATATGTTCGGAGCGTGTAACAATTTTTTAAGAAAGTAGCAATTTGTTGAGCTTAACGGACCACTCTTGCAAGAGTTTCTGCCGCCTGTGTACCAACTACTGGGCCTTTGGCTGAGCTTCAGTCTTTGGTACACAGATGAGCATGGTCCTGCCGTACTGGTCAGTATAATTGCAGGTAAAGAGTGTAAGAACATGGTCTGCGCGAGAAATAACATCTGCTGCATCGGAACGAGAGCTTACTGCTCTAGAAAGCCTATCTTTTAGGTAAGACCTGAACTCATCAACAGAGCCAAAGTTAAACTGACGAACTTCCTCGTCGTCTTCGTCGGTGTGATAGGTGAATACCGGCTCAAGCTCGTACGTCTGAGTAGGCGTGACGTACCAGATGGTCTCAACCTTATCGAAGGTAGACTGGTCATTCATTGCTCCGATGTACTGGAACATTGAGCCGTTTCTCATATGGTGACCATAGAGAATAGTCTGCTGGTCAGTGAGGCCATTTGGATTGTTCTGGTAGTCCATGAAAATCTGGCCGCCGATTGACCACTCGCCTTTTGCGTTTGTGTGCAAGTAGTGGTCGTTATCTGTGGTTTGATAAACAGGGTAGTTGACCTGTGTGTCTGGAATCTGAATCCAGCCGACTACCTGGTTATTTACTGCCTGAAGACCAGCCCAATCAATAACTGGAGCCTCATCTTTTTTCTCGGAAACTGTTGCGTATGTTGCAAGCTCTTCGTTGATGACATCTTGCTCGTGATACTCAAGCTGCGTCTTGCCAAACATAACGCCAGCAACAACCAAGAGGCCAATGCCAACTACCAGCAAGATTGTGGAAAGGATGTAGGCAAAACCCTTCTTTTTAGCGGGTTTCTCGCCAGACTTATTTGGAGAGGTTTTCTTGTCATCTTTTTTTGAAGAAGCGGAGCTTTTCATAGAAGCCATCCCGACGGAGGTTTTTGAGGTGTGAGTATTTCCAGCCGGCTGATCAGCAGCGGCGAATGAAGCAAAATGCTTGCCGTTTTTTGATTCCATGCACTTCCCTTCTGAAGGTACTTGTTTGTCATACCTTTGTCATACTCTTGTGATACCCCTTAAAAGTTTAGCTATGCACGAAACAAAAATCTCTGTGCATCTTATGAAGTCATCGCATAATCACATTTTGCGGTATGTAAAACCCGTGCCTCAGGTCTCCTAAAGCGCGGGTCTCGTGTGTGATTACGTGCGGTTGCGGGTGCGGGTACGCGCAGGTGCGGGTACAGTTCTATTTGCGGGTATGAGTCAGCTTATGCGTCAGCCATTTCAGCTTTGAGCTGGACGATCTTCTCGCGATACTCTGGAAGGGATGCGCCAAGAATCTGAGTAGCGTAAATAGCTGCGTTTTTAGCGCCGTTGATGGCAACGCAAGCAACTGGCACGCCGGATGGCATCTGAACCATGGAGAGCAGGGAGTCCATGCCGCCGAGGTCAGAAGTCTTCATTGGAACGCCAACGACAGGCAGTGGAGTAAATGCAGCAACAACTCCGCCCAGGTGAGCGGCCTTTCCTGCAGCTGCGATGATTACCTTGAGGCCACGGTCAGCGGCGGTCTCAGCCCACTGGTGGACCTTGTCTGGAGTGCGGTGTGCAGATGCGATGACCAGCTCGTATGGAACGCCAAGGCGCTCGAGCTCGGCGGTGCATCCCTCCATAGTTGCAAGGTCGCTCTTAGATCCCATGATGATTCCGACAACAGGCTGATCTGCCATCTCTGCTCCTTTGTTACGTCTCTTAAAATAGGCGGATACGTCAAATATCCACCTCACAGTATAGAGTATGATTTTCTTGAACGTTGGTCCATCAGTCCACGTGAAAGGAAACTGTAATGAATGAAACCAACTCTGTTCTGTACCAGCGAGAAGGATCGTACATCCCTCGCATCGCCGCAGTGCACGACCTCTGCGGATACGGAAAATGCTCGCTGGGCGTAGCTATTCCGGTACTTTCTGCAGCGGGATGTGACGTTTGCCCTGTGCCTACGTCGCTTTTCTCGGCACACACCAAGTTCCCTACGTTCTACATGCATGACACCACCAATATGCTCGAGGATTACCTTGATGCATGGCAGGAAGAGGGCATTGACCTGGATGCCATTTATTCTGGCTTCCTCGGCGCTGCTGAGCAGGTTGCAAGCATTCAGCGTTTGTACCAGGAGCATCCAAAGGCGCTTCGCGTAGTCGATCCAGTTATGGGCGATGGCGGCAAGATGTATCCAACCTATACGCAAGAGCTTTGCGATGCAATGAAATCCCTGGTAAACGGTGCAGATATTTTGACGCCAAACCTAACTGAGGCTTCGATTCTGACTGGTATTCCTTATGCTGGCCAGGATTTAACAGATGAGCAGGTAGATGAGCTACTTGATGCGCTGCTTGCGATGGGTGCAAAGTGCGTCGTTCTTAAGGGCATCGTTCGTGGCGACGGTCTCATTCGCAACTTTGTTGCTACCGAATCCGAGCGCGGCGAGATTGTTTCTGAGCTTCTGCCATACATGCTGCATGGAACTGGTGACCTGTTTGCATCTGCGCTTCTAGCTGCAGTTATGTGTGGTCAGGAAATCGCTGACGCCGTTGAATTTGCTGGTGAGTTTGTTTGCGAGTCCATGGAAATTACTCGTGAGCAGCCAAACTTTGAGCTTCGTGGCGTTTCGTTTGAGACAAAGCTAGGCCTGATTGCTCAGCTTCTTCAGGAGTAAAAGCTCGCGCAAGCTGCGCTGCTAGTGTAAAACTTTACACTAGCAGCAAAATCAAACATGATTCTTTGCCATAGATGCCCACTCACATAGAGTGGGCATCTATTTTTATGCCAGCAGTCATGCAAAGATTCGTCGCTATGCATGAAAATGCATTTTTCTGGCACTTTATTCGTTTCATTTTTTATCAAACAAACATTGAGCTCCAAAATAGAGCGAAAAAGGTAAAAAACCCGTTTAGTTGGGGATCGAGCGAATTGATTAAAGATTTGATATTACTAAAAGGCCAGTTGGCGCTAATCGAATGGCACATTGCAGGCTCAAAATAGCTCAAAATCGTCATGCATAAAGTCTAAAATCCCCAACTAAACGGGTTTTTTAGTTACGTCTCAAAAAGTGGTGTAAGGCTATTTCCTTACTGCCTTCTAGCCTACATTATGCCACCTCTTTACAAACCTTAAAGTCACTATCAATTACTTGTAAGAGATGGTCGATAGTCTCTTGTGTACATGACTCTCTCTTAGGGGTTTCTTCAAAGAGAAGAGAGTGTTTGTCCATGAAATGCGTTGCTACAAACCACTCTTCGTTTTGATTGATACATACCGCTCCTACAAGGCGAAGCATTGCTTGTTTGGAGGGAAATACTCCAACGACACGTGTGCACTTCTTTATCTCTTTGTTGAGTCTTTCACAGAGATTGTTTGTACGTATTCAGTGAGCATGTTCTTTTGGAAAGTCTAGGTAGGTTAGTACATATGGCTCTGACTCTTCTAGAAGACGCGCTCCTTTTGGGTCTATCTTTTCATACACCTCATAGAGGTGCTCAAAGCCTGTACGTACTAACTCGCTATCAGTAGCTTCAAAGGTATGTTTCATAGCAGCAATAACTGCTTTGCCCTGAGCTTTTGTTCTACATCTATCAAAGACATTTCTCTCTAGGTGACAAAGACAGTTTTGCCAGGCAGCGCCTGTGAGCACCTCACCGATTGCTCTTACAAGACCTGCATGGGCATCAGAGATAACAAGTTTCACTCCACTAAGTCCTCGCTCTCTCAAAGAGATAAGGAAGTCTTTCCAGGAAAGATACGACTCGGTATCTATACACTCAAGTCCTATGATTTGTCTTTTAGCTTCTGTGTTTACCGCTATAGCAATAACAACAGCACGCTTGGTTGTGTGTCCTGCTTCTCTTATAGGAATATAGGTCGCATCAAGCCAAAGGTAAGGCCATCTGTCAAAAGACAAAGAGCCGTGTCTCAAGTCATCTACCTCTTCATCTAAAGACTTAACAAGTCTCGAGACTCTGCTTCTGCTGATCTTTTCAACACCAAGCTCACTCAGTGCTTTTTCTACCTTACGGTTTGAAATACCCAAGGTCCACATATCACAGATACAGCTTGCAAGTGCTGTGTCACATCTACTCCACTTGCTTACGATATCGTCAGGAAAATAGGTTCCTTCACGGAGTTTAGGAATTTTTAAGGTAAGAGTTCCAACTGACGTTACAAGCTTTCGCTCACGGTAACCATTGCGAACACAACCAAGCTCTTCTACTTGTTCAACCATTACGGTATTCACTAAGTCTTCCAGCAGTGTTCGTGCCATACCGTTAAGATCTAATTTGTGATCTTGGGTGTAGGACAGCTCAGTTTCGTGTAGAGTTTGCATTGCGGTTATTTCCTTTCTGAATTGGTTGTGGTGACTATATTTTAGGAAATAACCGCACTTCTTTTAAACACCTGAAATGCTTGCTTACACCACTTTTCGGGACACGACCAGATTGCCCCTCCATGGAGCCTAATTTTCTCGCCATATCTGAATGATTTGCCGGAAAAGCGCACCAAGTCTGAGTTATTTGCCTTATTTTCTCGCCAAGTCTGAGCTGTTTTACACAGACATGATGCGGTTTTCAGGCTAGCCAGACTTGATGGGCAGCGCATTAGCACCAAGTTAGCTCCTACAAAAGGGAAGTGCTCCTACATGCTGCATCGACCAGTTTGTGGAGAAAAATTTCTCGAAAATTGAGACTAGACCAAAGCCAGAAAAGTCTATAGAATATCCTCTGCACTTGATGCCGCTATAGCTCAGCTGGTAGAGCAACTGACTTGTAATCAGTAGGTCCCGGGTTCGAAGCCTGGTGGCGGCACCACTTGAATTTTCAGCCAGGTATTGCCTGGCTTTTTTCGTGCGAATTTTAGGGAATTTGTGGCGTTTCGCATATGGCTCCTATAGACAACCGTAAAAGCCCGTATGCGCCTGGCAAGAAACCCGCTTGGAGTTGTGACGAGAAACCCGCTTGGAGTTGTGACGAGAAACCCGCTTGAAGTTGTGGCCAGAAACCCGCTTGAAGTTGTGGCAACAAACCGCATGGAATCGTGTCAAGAAAATCGCTTGGAATTGTGGAAAAAATTTGATAAGATACGCCCGGTTGGGTGGATTACGTTGACAAGATTTTTATTCAATCGTAATATTTTCCCGCTTACGAGGTAATTGGAAGTTCAACTAGACTTCCTGCGTGCGTTAAATCGCAAGGTACAGCGCACACAATTACTTCAAGAGTGCTTGAAAACGGCATTTGGGGATATGGCACAGCGGCAACTGCGGCGGACTGTAAATCCGCTCCCTCTGGGTTCCTTGGTTCGAGTCCAAGTATCCCCACCACGCCCGTGTAGCTCAGTAGGTAGAGCACTTCGTTGGTAACGAAGAGGTCACCGGTTCAAATCCGGTCGCGGGCTCCATTTTTCAAGCGGCATTTATGCCGGCGTAGCTCAGCTGGTTAGAGCACACGGCTCATACCCGTGACGTCACTGGTTCGAATCCAGTCGCCGGTACCAGACTCTTTACGGCGTACATGTCCTAGACATTTGCGCCGTTGAGTATAAACAGACGTTTTTTCACCACGGTCTAGCCCGAGGGTTAGTTCCAGAAGGAGGATTGGCAATGGCCAAGGAAAAGTTTGACCGCACAAAGCCACACGTAAACATCGGTACCATTGGTCACGTCGACCACGGTAAGACTACCCTTACCGCAGCAATCACCAAGGTTCTCTCTGAGACTGAGGGCTGCAAGGCAGACTATACCGCCTTCGAGAACATCGATAAGGCTCCAGAGGAGCGTCAGCGTGGTATTACCATTTCCGTTGCTCACGTTGAGTACGAGACTTGGGAGCGCCATTACGCTCACGTCGACTGCCCTGGCCACGCAGACTACATCAAGAACATGATTTCTGGTGCAGCTCAGATGGACGGCGCAATCCTCGTTATTGCTGCAACCGATGGTCCTATGGCTCAGACTCGTGAGCACATCCTTCTTGCACGTCAGGTCGGCGTTCCTTACATCGTCGTCTTCCTGAACAAGTGCGACATGGTCGACGATGACGAGCTCATCGACCTCGTCGAGATGGAGACCCGTGACCTTCTCTCCGAGTACGACTTCCCAGGCGATGACCTTCCAATCATCCGTGGTTCCGCTCTCGGCGCTCTTAACGGCGAGGAGAAGTGGGTTGAGTCCATCCGTGAGCTCATGCACACTGTTGACTCCTACATCCCAACACCAGCTCGTGACAACGAGAAGCCATTCCTGATGGCAATCGAGGACGTCATGACCATTTCTGGTCGTGGTACCGTTGCTACCGGCCGTGTTGAGCGTGGTGAGCTCAAGCTCAACGATCCAGTCGAGATCGTTGGTATTAAGCCAACTCAGAACTCTGTTGCTACCGGCATTGAGATGTTCCGTAAGACCATGGACTTCTGCGAGGCTGGCGACAACGTTGGTATTCTTCTTCGTGGTGTTAAGCGCGAGGACATCGAGCGCGGTCAGGTTCTCTGCAAGCCTGGTACCGTTACTCCACACAAGAAGTTCACCGGTGAGGTTTACGTTCTTACTAAGGAAGAGGGCGGCCGTCACACCCCATTCTTCTCTGGTTACCGTCCACAGTTCTACTTCCGTACAACTGACGTAACCGGCGACATCTACGAGCTCACCGATGCAAACGGTGGCAAGGTAGAGATGGCTATGCCTGGCGACCACATCACCGTTGGCTGCGAGCTCATTCACCCAATCGCTCTTGAGCAGGGTCTGAAGTTCGCTATCCGCGAGGGTGGCCACACCGTCGGCGATGGCCGTGTTTCCACCGTCATCGAGTAACTTCTTTTAAAGTTGCTAACTTGCCCGGCGTGCTCTTTTGCGCGCCGGGTTTTTTGTCGAGAAAAAATATGTGAACGCCTAGAGTAATTAGAGAAAAGTATTGACATCTCTGGGTAGTGGGTGCTAACCTAAGCAACCGCGTCACATTTCGAGAATACATCTCGTGACCGTGTTCAGGAGGATCAATGCGTACACTCGTTACTCTCGCCTGCACTGAGTGCAAGCGTCGTAATTACACTACGGACAAGAACAAGTCCAACAACCCAGATCGTATGGAGTTGAAGAAGTACTGCCCATGGTGCCACAAGCACACGGTACATCGCGAGACCCGCTAGGCTAGGTGGGTTCGTTCTAGGCCAGTAGCTCCAATGGTAGAGCGGCGGTCTCCAAAACCGTTTGTTGAGGGTTCGAGTCCTTCCTGGCCTGCCAGATAACTTCACCGGCCTTCCCATAAGGGTTGGCCGGTTTGTATGTAGGTATAACATCCAAGGGAGCGTAGGATGGCAAATAAGGAGCGCAATAAGAGGAGCGCACGTAAGGCTCGCGCAGAAGAGCGCGCCCAGCGTGAGGCCCTTCAGGCTGAAGCTACTCCTGAAGCTTCTGCTAAGGCCACTAAGGCTGAGGCAAAGAAGCAGGAGAAGTCCATTCAGCGTAACGCTAACCCTGGCTTCTTTGGCCGCCTGGGTGCTTATTTTGCAGGCGTTCGTACAGAAATGCACCGCGTTGTGTGGCCTTCAAGCTCTGAGCTTGCTGGTTTCTCTGTAGCCGTAATTGCAACAATCATTTTCTTTGGCTTGGTAACTTGGCTGGTTGATACTGGCATTGTTGCTGGTCTCGTCGCCTTTACTGGACTGAGGGGATAATCAATGGCTAAGCGCTGGTATGTAGTTCACACCTATTCAGGTTATGAGAACAAGGTAAAGACAGACCTTGAGCACCGTATTGAGACCTATGGCCTTGAGCGTGCTGTTGTTGATATTCAGATTCCTACTGAGGAAGTTACTGAGGTCAAGGACGGCGGCAAGCGCGAGACCAAAGAGTCTAAGGTTTTCCCAGGTTACGTTCTTGTTCGCATGGAGCTGGATGACAATACTTGGGTTGTTGTTCGCAACACCCCAGGCGTAACTGGTTTTGTCGGCATTGACGGCAAGCCAGTTCCTCTGCGTCGTGATGAGTTCGATAAGATCATGCGTCGCGGCGGTATGAAGACGGGTAGCCCTGTACCTAAGCGTACAGCAACCAATATTGAGGTCGGTCAGGCAATTCACGTTCTTTCTGGTCCTCTCGCTGACTTCGACGGAACTGTTTCTGAGGTCAACGCAGAGTCCGGCAAGATCAAGGTTATGCTCACCATCTTTGGTCGCGAGACTCCGGTTGAGCTTACCATGGATCAGATTTCCCTGATAGACTAGTAACTAACGGCTTATCCCGCACTTCTCGTCCCTTGTGGATTGCTTCTCGGGAGTGCGCGAGAATAGACTCAAACGTATTCAAACAGGAGGCTTAACATGCCCGCAAAGAAGGTTGTTAACTTTATTAAGCTGCAGATTCCTGCAGGCCAGGCAAACCCAGCTCCTCCAGTAGGACCAGCTCTGGGTGCTGCACAGGTCAACATTATGCAGTTCTGCCAGGCATTCAACGCTGCAACTCAGGACAAGGCTGGCGACATCATCCCAGTCGAGATTTCTGTTTACGAAGATCGTTCCTTTGACTTCGTAACCAAGACTCCTCCAGCAGCTCAGCTCATCAAGAAGGAGCTTCACCTCAAGGGTGGTTCCGGTGTTCCTCAGCGCGATAAGGTTGGCCAGCTCTCCCAGGAGCAGCTCACCAAGATTGCTGAGATTAAGATGCCTGACCTCAACGCAAACGACATTGAGGCTGCAAAGAAGATCGTCGCTGGTACCGCTCGTTCCATGGGTGTAACCATCGCCGAGTAGTGTTTACTCCCGTCAGCCATTAGTGTGGCTGACGGTTGTTTTGTCAGAGCATCCGACGTTAGTGCACGTAGTTGGGTTTCTCGCCAAGAGGGCGTAACTGCGGACGGAAGATGCAGGAGTGGGAGGGCAGACGCCCGCTAACCACAGGAGGTACATAATGCCTAAGCACGGAAAGAACTACAAGAATGCAGTTGCCAAGGTAGACGGTGCAAACCTCTACAGCCCAAAAGAGGCAGTAACCCTGTCTAAGGAGCTTGCAACTGCTAAGTTTGACGAGACCATTGAGGTAGCAATTCGCCTTGGTGTCGATACTCGTAAGGCTGACCAGAACGTCCGCGGTTCCATTTCTCAGCCTCGCGGGCCTTCTCGCCCTCTGCGAAGACTGCAACGCGAACGGTCTTACCAGTGCCGTGAGGCAGAGAAATGGAACCGCGAACGTTCTGGTCAGCCTTA
>CAUTGQ010000030.1:0-10592 GCA_963538075.1 uncultured Atopobiaceae bacterium | reverse complement strand
CAGGCCGTCGTGAGCGGTGTCCTGAAGAACAACGTCGCCAGACTGGGCAACTTTACCGCTAACCACCTTGCGGACCGCAAGGTTCGCATGAGCGACTAGCGAGAAGAGCTGCGCAATCGTGACCTTCACTGCAACAGAAACAACTTTGGGAGTAACACACGGCAAAGCGGCGCGTCCCGCAACCGCAAGCGTCCCAGCAACCAATTCAGGAGCAGCACATCCTACCGGGTGTGTTGCTCCTGTCAACAAGATCATTCCCTTCTCGCTGGTAGATGGCCCAGGAAGCCGAACCGCTGTCTTCCTGCAGGGCTGCAACATTCGTTGCGCCTACTGCCACAACCCCGAGACCCAGGTAGAGTGCATCTCCTGCCAGGCGTGCGTCAAACCATGCCCAGCTCACGCCCTGTCTGTGGCTGACGGAAAAGTTGTGTGGGACAACTCCATTTGCATCAACTGCGACAACTGCATCAAGGTTTGCCAGCACAAATCCACTCCGAAGATTGAGCTGCTCAGCGCTCGCGAGGTGGCCGACCGCTGCATTTCCAACATGCCGTTCATTCGCGGAATCACCACTTCGGGCGGCGAATGCATGCTCCGTCCCGACTTCCTCTACGAGCTCTTCACCTACTGCAACGCGGCCGGCCTGAGCTGCCTCATCGACTCAAATGGCACCATCGACTTCACCGAGTATCGCGACCTGTTGGCCCTCTCAGCCGGCGTCATGCTTGACGTAAAGGCTTGGGACGATCAGTGGTTTGAGCATCTGACCGGCGAAAATGGCGTCACAGTTCGCAAAAACCTTGCGTTTTTGGCCGAGCAAAACAAGCTGGAAGAGGTTCGCGTTATCGTGACCGAAGGCTGGAACGACGCCGAAGCCGCAGTTGACGGCATTGCCTCAACCCTTGGCGAGAAGGTTAGTCAGACGCGCATTCGCCTCATGAAGTTCAGGCGCTTTGGCGTCCGCGGTCCGATGGAGAATTCTCCTTCTCCAAGTGATGAACGCATGCAAGCAATTGAGCTGCAAGCCCACAAACTGGGATTTGGTGAGGTTGTCGTCAGCTAACGCGCGCTGCTCGCACAGTGCGGCTCGTGCGACACTGACCGCGAACTGCTCACGGCATACCTCGTATGAGCCACAGCTCCGACGGGTTTCTCAGCCGCGATTGTTGCTGCAGCCTATACGGGTTTCTCGCCATATTCCGACGGTTTTCTCGCCAGCTTTTGTGCCCTTTTCACTGCAACAAATAGCGACCTCGCAGCACATGCTACGAGGTCGTCTTCATTTACCTATCAGTGAAGTGTCGGTCCGGCAAGCTCCTGATCAGCGAGCTACTCGGTGACGATAGCGATTCCGCTGGAGCAACCCAGGCGATCTGCGCCAGCGGCAACCATTGCCTCAGCGTCAGCCTTATTGTGGATGCCACCAGCAGCCTTAACCTTACAAGTGTCACCGACAGTCTGCTTCATCAGGGCAACGTCGTGAACAGTTGCGCCGCCGGTGCTAAAACCGGTGCTTGTCTTAACAAACGCGGCTCCGGCGGCCATGCAATCCTTGCAAGCACGAACAATCTGCTCGTCATCAAGAAGGCAGCACTCCAGGATTACCTTTACTGGCACGGTACCAGCGGCCTCAACGACAGCCTTGATATCAGCGATAACGTAGTCGTCATCGCCAGCGACCAGGTGACCACCGTTGATGACCATATCAATCTCGGTAGTGCCGTCGGCGACGCTCTGCTTGGCCTCGGCGACCTTAGCTGCAGTTGAAGCGGCGCCCAGAGGGAAACCGATGCAGGAAGTAATGCCAACTCCAGAGCCCTCGAGCTCGGCGTGAGCCAGGGAAACCCAGCAAGAATTGATTGCGACGGTCGCAAACTTGTACTGTTTTGCCTCGGCGCAAAGTTTCTTGATGTCTTCAGCGGTTGCGTTTTGCTTCAAATTTGTATGGTCGATAAGGCCGTTGACTTCCACTTTTTTCTCCTTCTGGCTGTGCGATTATGAGCGGTTTGTGCCTCTCTATTGTACGGCAAGCACACCGTAAAGGACGCGGCTACCTGGTTTTGCTATCCAGCTGAACAGACTGGCTGAAATACTTGGATTAGCTAACTGGTATAACTACCTGGCTTAACTACCTGGCTTAACTACCTGACTTAACTATCTGGCTTTGAATAGTCGCATCCACAGTGCTTGTTGACGATCTTCAAGATCAGAAATAGTTGTGTCACGTGCGACTATTCCTGTAGACTCTCGAATCTGACGAACCAAACCTTGAACACTTGAGAAACTTTTTAACATCTCTCCAGAAACCGAAAAATGTGGACATTGCACGCCCGTTACCAGCTCATTTTCTCTATCCAAGTCTCGCATGACTCTTTGGCCACCAGCATGCGTCACCGCGGGATCATAATCTAGCAGCACCGTCGCTTGCTTCTTTCTTTTGTCCTTGAGCTGAATGGTTAAGTCAGGAATTCGAGTGATTTTCTCGCCATATCGATTTTCCAGCTCAATTGGCCTATTGAGCTCGACAGTTCCTAGGTTGAAACCACCAAGGTTATACGGGAGGCACAATAGCAGCGCAAGCGAAGCTTCTCGGGGCGACCGAGCTTTCTCTACGATGTGCTGAAGCGCTCGTTTAGCTGGGATGATGCCACGCTTTCTTCCTTGCGTGGAAAGAAACTTTGCGATTGCAGCACGATTTGTCAGAGGGCCATTTTGGCGTTGCGAAACTCCACCATGGCCATCCTGATTCAAAAAATAATCGGAACACAAGGCACTACCTGCAAGGATTGTTCCAATAAAATCAAGCTTTGAAGCAATCTGCAAATAAGTGAATTCTGGAGAAGTAATAAATCCTTTTAAGTCAGCACCTATAGGCAGGAGCGACGATGGCGAAACCTTTGAATTACAGATGTGAAGCGCAGCGTGCTGTTTTGCAAATGTGGAATTCACATCATTAATAAGCAGGTCAACCTTGCCTTTAGGCTCCTGGTGAAGACGCATGCCTTGTATTTCTGGAAGGTGTCCATAGTAGGCGGCAAGCTCTCGTTCAGTCGATACTCCCGGAGCTGATTCAGGAACAAGTGGCGCTCTGACCATAGCATTTGATGCCGGCAGCGAATCAAATGGCCTAGAGGAACTCATCAATAAATTAAACGCTGAAAAGTACGAAAGACAGTAATCCATAGCACTCCTTCGCGAAAAAAGTATGAATTCCATACCCGGAAATGGCGCAAGTAATCTGACCGATTTGAAATCACACAGAAAATCTGTGCAAGATTTGTTGTTCTAGCATCCTCCCGGAGGCTTGCCGTGCAATTTCACTGGTCGACTTTCAAAATTCTGCATAATTACACTATTAAATTCATTTCTATGAATACGTAATTTTTGCCCTCAAAATTATGTGCCGAAAAAGGTAAAAAACCCGTTTAGTTGGGGATGAAAATTTAAAATTGGCCGATTTAACCCCAACTAAGACGATTTTTTACCGCGCCAAAAACTTTTATCTGGGCAAACACTGTATGCAGAAAAATGAAAACCCCAACTAAACGGATTTTTTACCACTTTGATGTGAATTGTGGTGTTCTTTGATCCCGATGCACTTTTTGCGCACGTTACCTGCACGTCGCCGTGACTGCCCGCACACGTATCCACGCACGTTACCAGCCCGTCGATGTGCCCGCCTGCACTTGCCCACCTGCAAGCCTGCCGTCGACCTGCGCACCCGCACGCGCTCGCACCCGCAGCCGCCGACGACCTGCACACAAAAAAGCCTGGTAGCGGAACGCTACCAGGCTTTTAGCGAAGCTAAGTCTCTAAACTAGATCTTAGAACTCGACAGGAAGGTCGAAGTAGACGCACTTAAGCAGCTGCTCCATCTCCTCCTGGGTAGGCTTGCGTGGGTTGGAGAGGGTGCAAGCGTCCTCGATAGCAAGGCGAGCAACCTCTGGAGCCTTCTCGAAGAACTCCTTCTCGTCGATGATGGAGGTCTCAGACTTGGTTCCGCCCTCGCCGTAGTTCTTGATGCCCTGTGGGATGTCAAGAGCGTCGTTGATATCGCGAATCTTCTGGACAAGTGCCTCTACCAGCTCGTCCTCAGTGTTGCCCTCGAGGTGCAGAATCTCCTTAGCAATGAATGCATAGCGAGTCTTTGCGCGCTCGTCGCGAGCATTGAACTGGATGACTTTGCCCAGGTACATAGCGTTTGCGCAACCGTGGATGATGTGACCACCGGAGAATGCAGCGCCGGTCTTGTGAGCCATGGAGTGAACGATGCCCAGCAGGCCAGAGGAGAATGCAATACCAGCAATGCACTGTGCATCATGCATGTGCTGACGTGCCTCTTTGTCACCTTTGTAGGACTTTGGCAGCCACTCGACAATCTCGCGGATTGCGTGGAGAGCGTCGCCGTCGGTGTACATGGAAGCAACGGTAGAAACGTATGCCTCGATAGCGTGGGTCAGTGCGTCCATACCAGTGTGAGCAACAAGCTTAACAGGCATGCCATAAGTGAGCTCAGGGTCAACAATTGCGACGTCAGGGGTAATCTGGAAGTCAGCGATTGGGTACTTAACGCCCTTCTGATAATCGGTAATGATGGAGAATGCGGTTACCTCAGTTGCGGTACCGGAAGTAGAAGAAATTGCGCAGAAGTGAGCCTTGGTGCGGAGCTCAGGAAGGCCGAAGACCTTGCACATGTCCTCAAAAGTGGTCTCTGGATACTCGTACTTGATCCACATAGCCTTAGCTGCATCGATTGGGGAGCCGCCGCCGATAGCAATGATCCAGTCTGGCTGGAACTCGCTCATCTTAGCAGCGCCGCTCATAACGGTCTCGACGGAAGGATCGGACTCGACGCCCTCAATGTGAGCAACCTCAAAACCTGCGGACTTGAGGTCATTCTCGATGTCATCAAGGAAGCCGCCGCGGCGCATGGAGCTACCGCCGGAAACGATGACTGCCCTCTTACCCTTGAGGTTCTTAACCTCGTGACGAGCACCCTCGCCAAAATACAGATCGCGTGGATTAGTAAAACGTCCCATAAAACCTCTCCTTAACTATGTGCCGCTTCTCTAAGCGGCTAGCGAAGCCATTCTTCGCAATTACTTCTTCTCAACATTTCTATATTAGCTCATTTCGGGCACCTGTACCAAAATGAATGTGCCATTTTATGCAATATCGTTCAGAATTTATGCACTTCCCTGACAGGAACCTGACGCCCGTCTGGCGAGAAACCCGTTCACTCCAAACGTTTCCGTCTGCCGTTCACAATCTTCTTACGACGCTCGCGGACTTGCCCCGCACACCCAAATAACCTGCGATATCATTACGTAAGAGAGAAAGGAATCACGTGGCGTTTGACCCAGTAAAAGAAGACTACCAGCGGCTTATCCTCCGCTTTGCTCGCACGCAAGTTAGCGACGAGGATAGCATTGCCACGCTGATGAAGGACTTCAACTGGCGATTCTCCAACGACCGCGATTCTCTCCCCCAAACAGACGAAGACCGCGCGTTCAACCTGGTTGCTCAGGCGGCCGAAATCGTTGATTATCGCCTGCCGTTTGTCGAGGAATCTCAGGCGCAGGCCCTTATCGACCAGGGAAAGCGTCTCCTCAACAAAGCAATTCAGCTGGACCCCAACTGTTTTGACGCCCAGCGCATGCTCCACGCCTCAAATAGCAGGCTTTTTGACGCCTACTACCAGTTCCTTGTGGAGAAGCTTCCCCAGGTAGAAGCCGCGTGCTATCAGAAGGCGCAAGAGTCCTCGCAGGGGCTTCCCGCTGAGCAGGCAGAACTTGCCCAGCGCCTGGCCATCAACCCCTATAAGCGCTGGTTGGCAACGCTTTCTTCTCGCGCGCTTATCTGCGGCCGAAACAAAGACGCCATCGCATATGGCGAGAAACTCCTGGAACTTGACGCTGCGGACGCAGCCGATGCTCGTTTTACACTTGCACTCGCATACGCAAAACTCGAGGACGAGGACGCTCTCGACAACCTCATGGACAAGTACCGCAAGCTAGATCCTCCTCGTGGGGCAGATGACCCGTGGATTTTGCTGGCTCGCCTGGCTATTCACTTCAAGAAGCGTGAGCTGGTTGAGGCAGAACACTACCTTGACCTGCTGATTGAGCGCTATCCCGAGGCAACGCTTTGCTGTTTTGTGCAGAAGGACTTGCCCGAAGGAGAGTTCTCGCGCCTTAACGTGCTCCCCTATTCTGAGGACGAGCTCATCATTGCCATTGCAGAGGCAACGGTGCTGCTGCAAGAAGGAAATGACCTGATAGGACGCGGTGTTCTTGGCCGTTGGCTTGCAGATCAAGTTAGGGCCAGAGACCCAAAGACCGTTGAACTTGCAGAAAAAGAGCTGCAGATGCAGGCAAACGCCTTATTTGCTTCTGCTGATTCGTTTCCTGGTGGATCCGACTTCCCCGACGGCCCGGTCGGCTCCGGCCCTGCTGGCCCTGGCGGCCCCGGCTTCCCCGGAGGCCCCGCTGGTCCGTGGTCAAATGGACCGCATAGTGACGGGCCAAATAACCCACACTCAGGTGGTGATGCCAAGTGATAAAGCATTCCGCTAACGATATGGTCAGCGAGCGGGTAGATCGCTTGGTAGCCAAGTGTGCTCAAGAAAAGAACATCGTCTCTGAAGCTGCTCTCTACGAGTTGAAGCTTGCAGTTGAAGCTTCCCCTGAAGACTTCATTGCTGACGAGGAAGAAAAAGCTTTTGCTCAATACGTCAACGTCATTGGCAAGTATCAGGCTGGAATTACTAAAGAAATTGATTCTGATGCGGACTTCTTTGCAAGTCGTATGGATCTGCTTAACTTCTTGCATAATCAGATGACAAATATTACCGAAAACCCAACTCTTTCTGGCACAAGCATCAACCTTGAAGCTCAGCGAATTCTTGCGCAGATCTCCAACAATCATCCTGCAGCAATCCTCAACGACCTGCTAGACCTGCAAAAAGAATTTGACCCTATCTTTAGGCCAAAACTAGAGCAAGCAAAGCAAACTCACGGCGACGCTTGGACCTGCACTGAAGCCCGCCCACTTTTGCGCCTCTACGCGCAGATTGCTCAGGTAGCAACAGATTGCGCCTGCTTCAAGCTCTCCAAAAAAGCCTGTGAAGACCTCTTGTTTTTCTCGCCAACAGATTTACTGGGTGCACGTTTTACCTTGGCATATGTTCTTGCTCGCCTAGAAGACGAGGAAGGACTCCACAAGCTTGACGAGAGTTGCGGGTATCAGTCAAATGCCTGGATGCGTCTGGCGTTTACGCTGCTGTTCTTCAAGTTGAATCGCATGCCCGCGGCAAAGCGCGCGCTGAAAGGCTTTGTCAACCTCGGCGAGGGAGCGGCATATGCGCTGCTCAGGCCATCTTTTGTTGATCTCTACATTCCGTGCAGAATCAACTTTACGCCCGACACGTTTGCCGAAAACGTTATCGCAGTTCACGAGGCCGAAGCGATTATCGCCGACGTACCGGAATTTATTTCGTGGGCAGAGTCGGTGCCCGGCGTGACTCAGAGCGCTCGCGACTATGCGTTTAAGGCCGGGCTGGACTGGTGGGAAAACGAAGAATAGATGAAAGCTCAAAATCGCTTCGTTTAGCCCTAGAAATCTGCAGCATCTTTGCTATACTTTTTCTTCGCGTCCCCATCGTCTAACGGTTAGGACATCGCCCTTTCAAGGCGGCAATACGGGTTCGATTCCCGTTGGGGGCACCATAAAACGCAAATCCCAAGGAAGCCCACGCTCCCTTGGGTTTTTTGTTTTATTGGACCTCTATTTAACAGTTGGCGAGAAGAACCTCTTGCAGACTCTCAACCGATAGTCCAGCGCGCGCAAGAATGTTGTGGTGAACGTCCGCTGCAAGATATTCATCAGGCATGCCTAAGCGTATTACCTGAGGACATGGACCTGAAGCACTGAGCTGCTCGACAACTGCACCGCCAAACCCACCCAAAACACTGTGCTCCTCGACAGTAATAATTACGTCAGAGTTCTGACAGATTTTCGCCAGAGAAGCGTCAAGCGGCTTGATGATCGATACTCCGTAGACCTCGATGTTCGTTCGGACGGGAGCAGCAATCTGCTCTGCAGCTCGCTGAGCTGCCTCAATAACTCTACTGGTTATCGCACCCGTTGCAAATACGGTCACGCGCTTCGGAAGAGGGATGGATACGGTTCTGACGGTTGTGACTTCAGTAGCTGCAGCTTCGGCGACCGCCACGCCGTCTACGCTTGCCGTGTCCGCGGCGCAAGCCGACTCAAAGAGTTTCTCGACACCAGACGCATCAAAAACGTAACCATCTAGATGTAGATTGACGCCATCGCACGAGGTCATACGCACGTAAGCTGGTCGTGGATGCTTTGCAAGCTCCATAAGCGTTGCGGCAAGCTGGGCGTTATCAACCGGATTGAACACGGATAGTCCCGGGATGGTCCTGGTAACCGCAATATCTTCCACAGCCATGTGAGAGGGTCCTGTAGCTGCGGATTCGCAACCAGCGGCAACACCTACCAGCACCACGGGCGACTTCATCATGCCAAGGTTGACGCGAATCTGATCGAGCGTTCGTGAGGTCACAAACGTGGCGTAGCACGGCGCAAAGACGTGAAAACCTTCATTTGCACAGGCAGACGCCACTTCAATAAGGTTCTGCTCTGCAATTCCGCACTGGATGTAGCCGTCTGGTCTAAGCTCACGGAACCGGTCCAAGTTCAAACGACGACCATAGTCGGCAACAGCAACGGTTAGCAGCTCGTCATCTTTAGCGAGCTTACCCATTACCCAACCAAATACCTCTTTTGTATTCATACCTGCAAGCATCTGCGACTCTTCAGCCGAAATGCACGCTGGCTGCAAAGATGTGCCTAGCATGAGCATGCCTCCTCTGCAACTTTCAGATCAGACAATGCCTGTTCATAGAGGTCGTCCGTCACGCACGCGTCATGGAATGAGACGTTATTCTCGGCAAATGAGAGTCCCTTACCCTTGATAGTGTGCGCAATAATCGCGCGAGGCCTGGAAGTTTGCTGCTTTAATGCGTCGTACAGTGCAAGCACATCATGTCCATCTACCTCGGCAGACTCAAAACCAAACGCATCAAACTTTCTTGCGATTGAGCCGGTGTCCAAAATGGATGCGCAAGGGCCGTCCAGTTGCATGCGATTCTGGTCAACAATGACCGTGACGTTGGAAAGCTGATTGTGGCCGATAAACGCGGCGCTCTCCCAAATGGAGCCCTCGTCACACTCGCCGTCACCCAAAATACAAAAAACGCGAGAAGGGAGATCTTTTCTACGAAGGCTTAACCCCAGGCCAGCGGCATAGCCCAAGCCCATGCCAAGGCTGCCACCAGAAATTTCAAAGCCACGCTGAGGGTCTCGCAGTGGATGCTTAAAGAGGACAGCGTCGGGTCCAAAAACTCCGCGATCGATGTCTTCTTGAGAGATCATTCCTGCACGTAGAAGAGCTGGGAACAGCGCCAGCGATGTGTGAGCCTTAGAGAGAATCAAGCGGTCTCTGAGTTCCCACTCGCAATCCCTGTGGCCTACCTGCATAACCTTGTTCAAAAGCACGGAGACTATGTCTGCTACAGAACACGCGCCGCCAATGTGAAATGGCGTTGAGCTGTAGCGATGTGCCAGCTCGATAATGCCTCGACGCACTGCCAGCGCCTCGTGGTGCAAATCAAGTTCAAGCTGTTTTCGCTGATCAGAGTCTATTTCTGCAGAAGTCAGCGATGCACCCACGTGCTCTGACTGGCGAACAGAAGAGATGTCCAGAGGCCCAATAGAGCCATCTACCTGCTCAGATACGCCAACAACACTCTGATGCGGGGCAAGCCAAGTCTGGCTCCACTCAATGCAATTGCCGTCGGACAGCTCGATTACCTGCTCAAGTACAAGCAAAGCCTCATTTGGAGAACACTGCAGGTAGTCGGCATGGTCTTTACCTGCAATTTGCGACTGATAGCGCATGCGAGAGCGCGCAATCTCTTTTTGAGAAGTTCTTTCAACCGCGTCAAAGAGCGACTCATTCTCAAAGTCTGCCTCTTCAAGCTGAGGACAAACAAGCAGGTTAGACCACGATTCCTGGCACACCACAGGTCTATCCGAGACGCTCCTGACACGGCGCAAAAAGAGTACATCAGAGCCGATGGGAATCTCTAGGTGCTCGGCAACAGCTTGATCTGCAGGAACTACCTGCTTAAATAGGACTTCGGTTCGATACTCAAAGCCGCCATCTCTGAGTGCGGCTGCAAATGAAAGTACGGTATTTCCTGCCGCATGACGAACGGTGTTAGAGATAACCTGTGTTGCTCGACCCTTTTGAGTAAGCAGCAAACCCTCTTTGACCAGGGATTGAATAGCTTTTCTGATGGTTCCTCGGCTGACGCCATACTGCGCCATAAATTCGGCCTCAGACGGAATGTACGTTCCCGCCTTCCAGTCTTCTGACAGAATTTTGACGCGCATCAAATCTGACAACTGAACATGAAGAGGTGTAGCGGACGACGAATTGAGTCCTCCTCTGACCTGGGGAGATAGTAACTCAGTAGCCGCATCTTCAGAAACTAAAACCG
>CAUTGQ010000029.1:0-10593 GCA_963538075.1 uncultured Atopobiaceae bacterium | reverse complement strand
GTCACTCACAGAAGCTGCAATTCCACGTGAAAGCGCCTCACCAATTGGCTCATCTTTTGAGCGATGAAGGTAAATATCTGCCTGTTCACGCTCTCTATCACTAGCCTGTGTCTCGTACCAACCACGAGCAGTTGGATTGTCATGTGTTCCTACATATGCAATGGTATTTGCAGTGTAGTTGTGAGGAAGATCTCTTGAATCATGCTTTCCGTCAAATCCATATTGCAAGATTTTCATTCCTGGGAATCCAGTTTTTTCTCGCATAGCAATGAGTTCTGGTGTAATCAAACCCAGGTCCTCTGCAATGATCGGAAGCTTTCCAAGTTGTTTCTCTAACTCCTTAAACAGCTCCATATCTGGACCTTTAGTCCATTTGCCTTCTGTGGCATTTGCAGCTCCGTAAGGAATCTCCCAGTATGCCTCGAAGCCTCTAAAATGATCGATTCGAAGCACATCAAACATTTCAAGATTTGTTCGTACTCGCCAAACCCACCATGCATAGTGCGATTTTTTCATATACTCCCAGTTATAAATGGGGTTTCCCCAATATTGACCGGTAGAAGAAAATTGATCGGGAGGAGTACCCGCAACCGCAATAGGCCGTCCTGTTTCATCCGTTTTAAACAGTTCTGGCTGTGCCCACATCTCAACAGAATCGCGCGAGACATAAATGGGAAGGTCGCCAATTATGAGCACTCCCCTTTTATTGGCATAAGCCTTAACCTTTGCCCATTGAGTAAAGAAGAAATACTGAGTCATCTTGTGATACAAAACTGACTTTTGCAGTTTCTTAATCTCTTGTGCAGTTGTTTCATTTCTTTGCTGGTAATGTTTTGGCCACTCCCAGTAGGCTTTATGACCAAACTCTTCCTTCAAAGACATGAACTCCGCGTAAGGATCAAGCCACTCTGCTTGATCGTGGCAGAACTTCTCAAAATCAGCAGGTACATCTTGCACAAACCTATCAAAAGCACGATTAAGCAAGCGACGATGATTTACGAAAAGCGCACCATAATCAATGCAAGTTTTGCTAGTCCCAAAAGAAATATCTTCAAAGTCATCTGACTTCAAATATCCAAGTTTTTCAAGGTCTTTTAGATCAATATAGTAAGGACTTCCTGCTGCTGCAGAAAACGACTGGTAAGGAGAGTCTCCATAACTTGTAGTAGTAAGAGGTAAGACCTGCCAATACCTTTGTTTAGTTCTGACGAGAAAATCGATAAAATCGTAGGCTTCTTTGCCAAACGTGCCAATCCCATATGAATTTGGAAGAGAAGAAACGGCCAAAAGCACTCCGCTTGCTCGTCCCATAGTTGCCTCTTTCGCAAAAAGAGTACTGGCTTATCTCTTTCAAGATAAGCCAGTACAAAGCTTTAATACTTAACTAGATTATCTTGCGTGTTCTTATCAAAGAGATGAACGGCGTTATCTTCAAATTTAAACCATACCTGGTCGCCAATGTTGAGATTTCGTTTTGCAAGCTCAGTT
The DNA here is from genome assembly GCA_963538075.1 of uncultured Atopobiaceae bacterium. Lineage (GTDB taxonomy): Bacteria > Actinomycetota > Coriobacteriia > Coriobacteriales > Atopobiaceae > Lancefieldella. The sequence continues at coordinate 9,105 of CAUTGQ010000029.1, read as the reverse complement.
GCAGGAACGATAAGAACAAAGTTGCCGTCATCAGTATGAACATGAAGGTGAACTGTGGAACCCATGAGCTCGCTTACTTCAAGATTGCCCTTAAAAGCACCAATTTCATTTGGCTCAGTCAGATAAATCTGCTCTGGTCTAATGCCAACAATAACGTCTGTTGCAGGTGCAGCTACCCAAGACTGTGCTAACAGATTTGCCATCTCAGGAGAAATATCAAATGACATGTTTTCTGTCTCTACATGGAACTCATTGTCCACGCGGATAAGATGTGCGTCAAAGAAATTCATTTGTGGCATGCCGATAAAACCAGCAACAAAGAGGTTTGCGGGCCTATTGAACACTTCTTGAGGAGTTCCAATTTGCTGAACAAAGCCATCTTTCATAATGACAATACGATCACCCAAGGTCATAGCCTCTGTTTGGTCGTGTGTAACATAGACAAAAGTTCCATTGACCTTTTGACGAAGCTTAATGATCTCTGTACGCATCTGATTTCTTAGCTTTGCATCAAGGTTTGAAAGTGGCTCGTCCATCAAGAAGACTTTTGGATCACGGACAATTGCGCGACCAATTGCAACACGCTGACGCTGACCACCAGAAAGCGCCTTTGGCTTACGATCAAGATATGCCGTAATACCCAGTGTTTCTGCAGCTGCACGGACCTTCTCGTCAATGACTTGAGGATCAACCTTTTTAAGCTTAAGGGTAAACGCCATATTGTCGTAGACGGTCATATTAGGATACAAGGCGTAGCTTTGGAAGACCATTGCGATGTCGCGGTCTTTTGGCGCAACGTCATTGACCAGCTTTCCGTCAATATAAAGCTCACCAGCAGAAATATCTTCTAGACCTGCAATCATACGCAGCGTAGTAGATTTTCCACAACCTGAAGGACCAACAAGCACCACAAACTCGTGCTCTTTAATAGTGAGATTAAAATCCTGAACAGCAACAACGCCTTCTTCAGTTACCTCAAGGTTGCTCTTTTTCTGTTCAGTTTTCTTACCAAAGAGAGACTTGCGCTTTTTCTCATTTGGATAAATCTTTTTTATATTCTTTAAAACGATTTCTGCCATGATAAAACCTTTCAGAAATGCCTATAGTCTGCTGCAATACATTGAGATTTAGCCTTTTACCGCGCCAGAAATGACACCATTGATGATGTAGCGCTGGCACAGCAAATACATAATGACAATGGGGATAATAACCATCATGATGCAGGCAAACATTGGACCCATCTCTACTTTTCCATATCCACCTCTAAAGTACTGAATCAAAATTGGAATAGTTTGGTATTTAGTCCTATCCAGTACAAGATATGGAAGCAAATAGTCATTCCAGACCCACATGGTTTCGAGAATACCAACAGAAATATACGTTGGCTTCATAATAGGCAAAACAACATGGAAGAACGTCTGAAGTGGGTTGCAACCATCAATAGTTGCAGCTTCTTCAATCTCAAGTGGAATGGTCTTAACAAATCCAGCAAACATAAATACTGCTAGACCAGCGCCAAAGCCCAAATAAATAAAGCAAATATTGAAAGGAGTATTAAATCCAAGCGTATTTGCCATATTGGACAGCGTAAACATAAGCATCTGGAAAGGCACTACCATCGAGAAAACAAACAGGTAGTACAAAATGTTGCTAATGCGATTTTTTACACGGACAATAAACCATGCACACATTGAGCAGCACACCAAAATCAGTGCAACAGATGTGATGGTAATTACTAGAGAATATCCAAAGGCTGCTAAGAAACCTTGTTTCTCTAAAGCGGCAATGTAGTTAGCAAAACCTGCAGAGTTCTCTGATGTAACAAAATCAAATGCCGTAGATGTAGTAATAGTTGTTTCTTCCTTGAATGAATTCATCAAGATCATAACCATTGGATAAATCCATGCAAGAGAAAGAACGGTAAAGAATACAGCAAGAATTTTATTAATGATTTGATCGCGCTTCATTATTGCTGCACCTCCCTTGACCTGGTGGCTCTCAGCTGAATCATGACAATACAAATAACTAGAATGCAGAAAATAACAGCTTTAGCCTGGCCGATACCCATCCACTTTGCTCCCTGTCGAGCGTAGAAGGTATTGTAAATATTAAGAGCAAGCATTTCGGTTGCATGCTTAGGCTCACCTGCAGTAAGTGCCAGGTTCTGATCAAATAATTTAAAGCCATTTGTTACCGTCAAGAAAAGACAAATGGTAATAGTAGACATTAAGTTTGGAATTTTTACCTTCCAAAGTGTCTGCCAAGCATTTGCTCCATCAACTCGCGCTGCTTCAAGATAGTCACTTGGAATAGACTGCAGGCCAGCAATATAAATAATCATCATGTAACCAACCTGCTGCCAAAGGGTAAGGAAAATCATTCCCCAGAATCCAGCAATGCTATTAAGTGCAAGAAGCTGCTCGCCCACGATAGAGAGTACACAGTTAATCAAAATATTCCAGATGTAACCTAAAACAATGCCACCGATAAGGTTTGGCATAAAAAAGACAGTCCTAAATGAATTGGTGCCCTTGAGGTTCTTGCGAGTTAAGGCAAGTGCAATTGCAAGTGCCAACACATTAATAAGAACTGTTGAGACTAGTGCAAATAATGCGGTATACCAAAAAGCGTGAGCAAACTGTGGGTCAGAAAAAGCTGCTACATAGTTATCTAGACCAACTGGTTTAGCATCACTGATGGTAATAAATTTACAAAATGAAAGATAGAATCCCTGAACAAACGGGATCATAAAGCCAAACAAAAAAGAGAGCGCTGTGGGCAGAACAAATAATGGCCACCACCGCTTCAACATCTTAGCCATAGAGATACCCTCCAATAACAAGAGACGAGAAGAGAGATCTCTCTTCTCGTCTCTCACCAATCAAAGTATTACTAGAAGGACTACTATGCGTTAGCCTCTTTCTCAGTCTTCCAACCATCAACGAATGCGGACTTAACAGCATCCCAGCCCTCTGTTCCTGCTGCATAGCCCTTAAGCGCACTGGAGAGGTTGTTCTTCCACTCCTGAGAAGGAATGTAAATGAAGTCCCAAGCCACGGGCTCATTGCCCTTCTTTGCATACTCAGCTGCAATGTTTGCAAGTGCATTCTTAGTTGCCTTTGCGTTCTTGAATGGAATGGTGAAGCCCATTTCCTCAGCAATTGCAGTGGTAGCAGTATCAGAAGTTACGCACCAATAGATAAAGTCAAGCGTTGCCTTCTGGGAAGCGTCGTCTGCCTTGGAGCTTACGCACCAATAGTTCTCGCCGCCAGAGCACATACCCTGCTTCTCTTCACCCTTAACGCCGATGTAAATTGGAATCATACCAAGGGCATCGTCGCCAAGTTTCTTGATGTCATTGTATGCCCAGGTACCATTTTGGTAGAAGACTGCTTCACCGTTAACAAACTCTGCAACAGCGTCATCGCCAGTCTTGCCAGAAAGCTCAGTTGGACTGCATGTAGCGTTGTTGATATAGAGGTCAAAAATCTGCTTGTAGTTAGGAAGATAGGTTCCCTTGATTTCCTTAGCCTCTGGATCACCAGTATCCTTGAACTCATAGTACAAAGGAAGGTTTGCAAGGTGTGTGGTAAAGCGCCAGTCAGAACTGGAATCAAGGCCAGCGCTGGTGAATGCGCCCTTTACGCCAAGCTCTGCCTTGCGAGCCTGAATATCTTCAGCAATCTTCTTTAGGGAAGCAAAGTCCTTGATATCGTCTCCCTTATAACCTGCCTTCTCAAGCAGCTTCTTGTTGTAGATAATGCCGTAGTCTTCCTCTACGTAGTCAACACCGTAGACAACGCCATCCTCCTGAAGCTTAAGAGCATCATTAGTGAGCTCATCCAGGATCTTGGCACCCTTAAGGTCAATGCAGTAGTCCTTTACGCCAATAAGACCAGAAGGACCATTTGTCTGGAACAGTGTTGGTGCTACAGAAGCATCCTTGTTAATCTCAGACTGGAATGTCTGTGCATAAGTATCAGAAGCAGCAGTTACTACCTTTACAGGAACCTTAGTTTCCTCAGTATACTTAGCTGCAAGATCTTTCCACTGCTGATCAGACTCAGGCTTGAAGTTTAGAAAATAAACTGAGCCTTTTGCTGAATCAGAATCTCCCTGCTTTGAGGGGTTATTTCCGCCACAAGCAACAAGACCCAGTGAGCAAAGAGCTGACGCACTTAAGGTGACAAACTGCCTACGATTGATACCAGACATAAGACTCCTCCTTAGAGAGCGCTCCTAACCCTTTGCTAGGTTGACGTCTCTTCTCATGATTTTCATAAGCCATGCTTTGACACACTGTCAAAACAATTTTGCTTACGTCTACAAAGAAAAGTATATTTGTAGTATCAAGTTGTTTAAACAACTCACTTCCGAACGGTATGAAATTGTCGGTAAATGGTATGAAAGGAACCATTTTATGTTTGTTTCATTTTTATAAAGCTACTATCTAATCAAGGGTAGTTTGAACACGTAACTTTGAACTTCAGCAGCCTGTTAAGGAAATACTATGCCAAGTGCACGATTCGATACGATTTATCAGGATTTGAAAAATAAAATCTTAGACGGTACCTACGCCTATGAGTCTTTTTTACCCACCGAGATGGAGCTGACCAAAACATATTCTTGCTCAAGAAACACTGTTCGACGAGCACTTACTCTCCTATCGGATGAAGCGCTCCTTCAACCAATTCATGGCAGGGGCGTGCGTGTCATATGGCAGAAAAAACCAAGTGAAGTTATTGGCTCACTAGAAGGACTTGAGTCCTTTCAAGAATATGCCCATAGAAATCATCTTATACCTGATACGGATGTCATTGTCTTTGAGCATGTACCATGCACAGATGACATTTCTCATCAAACTGGTTTTAGGGCGGGAGAAGAACTTATTCACATTGTTCGAATCCGCAAACTCAACGGATCTTCTCGCCAAATAGATAACGATTATCTCTTGGCATCCGCAGTGGGAAATTTAGGCAAAGACGATGCGGCAACCTCGATTTTTGCGTATTTAGAGAACACGCTTCACATGAAAATTCTAAAGAGCAAAAGAACCATCAGTGTTGAGCTGGCAACTGAAGAAGACCAGCAACATTTAGAGCTTGGAGATTTTAATTGCGTAGCGGTGGTAGAGAGCCATTCGTTTAACTCGAGAGGCGTTATGTTTGGCTTTACGCAAACTCGCAGCCACCCAGAAACGTTCTGCTATAAAGTTATTTCAAAGAGATAGCCTGGCGTTAAATGTGCAGAATAAATTTCTTCTCTAGTTTGTGGAAGACGGTGTAGCCAATAACTAGGGCAAGAACTGCAGAAACAAGGCAACCTAAAATGGTGCTTGTTGCAGGGAATTTCTGGAAAAGAAGACAGTCTCTAATAAACGTTACAAAGTGGAACATTGGATTAAAACGCTCGATCTGAAGCATCCAAGGCGACATGATATTAACGGAGTAGAACAGAGGCGTACCATACATCCAGGCCGTAGTCACAACACTCCACAGGTGAATAACATCTCTAAAGAAGACCGCAAGGGCCGAGAGAAGCATTGCAAGACCAATACAGAAACAAGCTAAAAGTAGCAAAGCTACAGGTGTGAGCAAGGCGTAAATTGTGAGCGGGATGCGGAAGACAAGCATGACAATGCCAACAGCTATGAGCGAGAAAAGATAGTTTACAACCGCAAAAAGTACTTTCTGAACAGGGAATACAACGCGGTTGATGCGGACTTTTTTAAGCAGGCTGGATGCATCAATAATTGAACGCATTCCCATAGTTGTTGCATCGTTCATCAGCTGAAATGCTGTATTACCAAGAATAAGATACAGAGGATAGTTCACAACATCTTCGGCACGGTTACCCAAAAAGGTAGAAAAGACAACCGCCATAACGGTCATCATCAAAAGTGGGTTCAAAACCGACCACACAACGCCCAGGATAGAACGACGATACTTAAGCTTAAAGTCTTTGCTTACCAGCTGACGCAAAATGAACTGATCGCGCTGGTGTGTTGGATACCATGCATCTCGAGCAGAAACAGCTACAAGACTTGCACTTGCACCATTTGTATTTGCAGAAACTATACTTGCATCCTGCGCATTATTGGTTTGTGTTGAAGACTCGCTCACGCGCTATCCTTTTCTACCGATTTCTGTATGGTTTATCCTAGCACAGACAGACAAAGCCGTTTAAACTTGAAACGTTGTTGAACTGTTTTCTCCACTATTTTGTTTGTACATGTGGTGACAAAACTATATAGAAACAGTGCTACTTAGTGGCCTTTAGTACGCACGCTGCTTTGCAGTCCTAATAGAAATGGTGCAAAATGTCTCAATCCCCTCTTGGACGCACGCTTATCATAGCTAATCCTGCTGCTCACAGTGGTAAAGGTGCTGCCGGTGCAGAGTTTGCTCGTCACTTTTTGACCAGCTATTCTGCTGCGACTGACGGATATGAGCTTAAACTCACTACAGCCATGGGAGATGCTCGTGTTATGGCTGCAGAAGCTGCAGATTTTGATACGGTTGTCGCACTTGGCGGAGACGGTGTCATTCATGAAGTAGTCAACGGCCTCATGACCTTATCCCCAGAGGTTCGTCCAGCACTTGGCATTATTCCTATGGGTTCCGGAAACGATTATGCACGCACGCTTGGCATGAAGATCAACGATCCGGAAGGCGCTTTTGCACAGCTGGTTCGCGGCAAAGTTAAGCAGCTAGAGATTGGTCGCATCAACGACGTCTACTTCATGGAGACCATGTCGTTTGGACTTGATGCAGCTATTGCAGCCGATACCACAAAGCGTCGCGCAAATAACTCATCAACTGAGGGAGAAGCGCTCTTCTTGACCTCGGGACTCAAGTTTATGGCTGCTGGTAGCAAGGGCTATCCCTGCACTGTCTCGTTTGATGGCGAGAAGAGCATTGATCTTCAGGCGCTTATCATGGCTTTCCAGATTGGTCCTACGTATGGCGGCGGCTTTAAGGTCTGTCCACACGCTTTACCAGATGATGGCCTGCTCACGGTCTGTTACAACACCAAGGTGCCCAACATTCCGCACCTGCTGGCTTTGTTTGGCCTGGCAAGAGCTGGCAAGCATGTCAACTCCCGCATCATTGAAGAGCGGCACCTTAAACGCGCAGAGGTGACTTTCCACGAGCCAGTTCCTGTTCAGGTTGATGGCGAAGAGCTCCCCTTTGCGGAGCAGTTTGTCATTGAAGTCATTCCTGCCGCGCTTTCCGTGATTGTTCCCTAGCCCGCCACGCGACTTTCGGGTGATGACGAGCGCAACACGTCGCGTCGTATAGCAAGAAGATCGGTTTTCTCGCCAAAAGGTTTTAACGTTAAAGAAACAGGGGCACCTGCCAGTGCAGATGCCCCTGAATTTGTATCGTGAAAGTTAAGACTTAGAGACTAGAACTTAGCGAGCTTCACGCTCAAGCAGAGCCTTAACCTCAGCTGCGGTATCAAGCTCCATAACGCGAGCAGTGAGCTCATCTGCCTCAGCCTTTGTCCAAGCAGCAATGGTCTTGCGGGTACGCAGGACAGATGGTGCAGAGACGGAGAACTCGTCCAGACCAAAGGAAAGAAGGACTGGGATGAGCAGTGGGTCTGCAGCTGCCTCGCCGCACATACCAACCATGATCTTCTCCTTGTTGCCCTCGCCGATGAGGAACTTGAGGGAACGGAGAACGGATGGCTGGTAGACCTCGTAGAGGTAGGCAACGCGATCATTGCCGCGGTCAGCGCACATGGTGTAACCGATCAGATCGTTGGTACCAATGGAGAAGAAGTCACACTCACGAGCCAGCTTATCTGCAATCAGAGATGCAGATGGAGTCTCGATCATGGTGCCGACCTCAATGTCCTTGTTGTAAGCTACGCCCTCAGCGTCAAGCTCACGCTTGCACTCCTCAACAAGAGCCTTTGCCTGGCGAACCTCATCAACGGTGGTGACAAGAGGAAGCATAATCTTGATGTCACCAAATGCGGATGCGCGGAGAAGAGCGCGGAGCTGAACCTTGTACTGCTCAGCATTGTTGAGGCAGTAACGGATAGCGCGGAAGCCCATGAATGGGTTCTCCTCAGCCTTCATGTTGAGGTAAGGAATCTCCTTATCGCCACCGACATCAAGCGTACGAATGATGACTGGCTTGTCCTTCATGCGAAGAGCAACCTTCTGGTAAGCAGCAAACTGCTCCTCCTCGCTTGGGAGCTCCTTAGCGTCCATGAACAGGAATTCGGAGCGGAAAAGACCAATGCCCTCAGCGTCAGCGTCAACTGCGCCGTTTGCGTCATCTGGATTACCGATGTTAGCAACAAGCAGAACCTTAATACCGTCAGCAGATACGGTCTCCTTGCCGCGATAAGCCTCAAGAGCAGCCTTCTCTGCAGCATAAGCCTCAGCCTGAGCCTTGTATTCAGCAAGCTCAGCCTCGGAAGGATTGACAACAACCTTACCGTTAGTGCCGTCGACAACAATAGCGTTGCCAGTTGCAACCTCAGAAGTGATGTTAGGAACAGAAAGAACTGCAGGAATCTCAAGAGCACGAGCAATGATTGCGGAGTGAGAAGTACGACCACCAGTCTCGGTAACAATACCTGCAACGTGGTCCTTATCGATGTCTGCAGTCATAGAAGGAGTCAGCTCATGACAGACAATGACAGAATTCTCTGGAAGTGTGGAGAGGTCAACAACCTCTTTGCCAAGCAGGTCAGCGAGAAGACCGGTCTTGACGTCAGCAACGTCTGCTGCGCGCTCACGGAAGAGCTCATCCTCCATGCCAAGGAACATATTGTAGTACATGTCGTAGGCGTCGCTTACAGCCTGCTCAACGCAGGTGCCGCCATCAATAGCACCGTTAACAGCCTCTTTGATGCCCTCATCCTCAGCAAACTCAATGTGAGCACCCATAATAGCAGCGGCTTCCTCACCCACCGTCTTGGTCATACGCTCAATCTGTGCGTTAGTCTGTGCAATAAACTTAGTTACAGCCTCTGCGTAACGAGCCTTCTCTGCAGCAGTGTCCTCAACAGTGTGCGGAGTAAAAGTGAGGTCTGGATCTACGGCAACCTGAGCAGTACCGATGCCGATTCCGTTGGATGCATTGA
>CAUTGQ010000028.1:0-10930 GCA_963538075.1 uncultured Atopobiaceae bacterium | reverse complement strand
ATCCAAGCAGTTGGGATGGTAGCCAAGAGTGGCCATAAGAGATAGTACAGTCCACTGTAAAAATTTCCGATTCGTGTTGGGATCCAAGCGGTATAAGCAGAAACGAGAGAGAGTAAAGTGTTATAAGAAAGATGATTTCCCTGTTGATAGGTCACTTTTAAGATATCTAATTCAAGCTGTATTTCAATCCAAGCGGCAAGAAGTGCAATACAGATGCCAATTGCAACACATGTCCAAAATAATGAATTATTGGTTAGCTGTCGCTTAAATTCAGACTTGAACAATGAATTCATAGCAAACACCTACTTATCACTTTTTAATGCAGACTGTATATCAACTAACTTTGCGTTTGAATAAATTCCTCCCATATCTGCCAGATGAATAGAAGTAATATCTCTCATCTCTTCTGGAGATAGTACAAAGGCAAGTTTGACGTCACATTCATCTCCTGTATTAATCCAAAAATATCCTTTTTCTTTTTCCACTTCCGAACTGCTAATTCGGGCATTTTCAGGTGTGATTTGGGACATGAAAATATCGTGTCCTTCGGCATTAATTGAGTAGCTAGAAAGTAATATAGAGCTCATCCCGTTTGGGGTGCGTTTTTGAACAGCATCTATGTTTTTAAAATGAAGCGTATAGACTAGATACAAGCTATTTGCATTTTCCGGTGCTGACGAATGGTTAAGTGCTTCAGAGGTAAATCCTGCTTCGTCTATAGAATGATAAAGGGTTACGTCTGTTACCGTTACCTCTATTGTACCAATCCATGGTAAATAAGCCCCAAAAGGAGTCTCAGCTGGATTACCTCCTTCTTGATCAAGTCCAGTTAGTTGTACAGTATCGCCAATTTTATAAGTTTCCGAGGCTTCGTTTTGCCTTTGTGCAACTTGCTGCGCAAAAAGTTCTTGCTGCGCCTGTTTTTGGGCAAGATCATAAAAATAAAGTAGCCCAGCAATGATGACACAAGCAATCACTACTGCCAAAGAACGAGCCTGTTGGGGGAGCTTATGTGTTTTTAAGCTTAAGTTTCTAGAATCATGAGAAAACATAATAAACCCCAGATGACCTCGATAAATCTACTACACGAGTCGGGACTCCATACGCCCTTCACTATGTTTTTCTTCGGTCATTAGCCTATTGCAGTAGAGGAGTAGTTGCCGACTCTCTTACCTTAATTCTATTCCTATAGGCATCATTGTTACGTCTTTTACTGTGAACGGTATCTTTTTATCGGTTAATAAATAACATATTCAATGACTGTTATTTATTAAAAAGAATTGCCACAGCTGGATAGCTTTCAATTTAGTTAATAAAGCATAAAGAACGCTTAAAACAACTTACTTATTTATAAATCCCTTACACCCACGTAACTGCTTGGCAGCAGCGCTTGAGCGCGTCAATGTAGAGCTCGCCAAAGGGCGAGAGGCTCTTCTCGTCGTGGGTAACGTAACCAACTTCCATGTAATCATCAACAGCCAAAGGAACTGCAACAATGTTTGGGCCGTTGAGCTCCTCATTAATAAGGCCGGTGCTGATGGTGTAGCCGTTCAGGCCAATAATCAGGTTGAAGATGGTAGCGCGGTCTCGGACCATGATGTCCTTATCGCGATCAAGCGTTGCCAGAAGCTCCTCGGAGAAATAGAACGCGTTGTGTTCGCCCTGCTCGTACGAAAGGCGAGGGTAGGGGGCAAGATCGTTGAGTGTTACCGAGGAGCGCTTTGCCAGCGGGTTATCTTTTCCCACAAAGACGCTTGGATTGCACTTAAACAATGGCGAGAAAACCAGGCCCTGATCCTGCAGCGTTTTTCTAATAACGCGCTCGTTGAACGAGTTGAGGTAAAGGACGCCTACTTCACTTCTTAGCTTTGAGACATCTTCAATAATCTCGTACGTTTGCGTTTCTCTGATACGGAAATCGTACTTTGAGCCGCCGTGCTCTTTAATCAGGTTGACAAAGGCTTCAACTGCAAAGGAATAGTGCTGGCAAGAAACGCAGAAGCGCTGTTTGGCAGGAGCGGTGCCCAGATAGCGTTCTTCAATGAGGTCCGTCTGCATGACAACTTGCCTGGCGTAACTCAAAAACTCCTCGCCATCTGCGGTAGGTTCAACGCCCTTGCTGGTCCTGTTAAAAAGGGAGATTCCCAGCTCGGCTTCAAGCTCTTTGACTGCACTACTCAGGGTAGGCTGCGAGATAAAGAGCTGTTTAGCTGCGGCGTTAATGGTGCCCGCCTTAGCAATAGCAAGAACGTATTTAAGTTGAGTCAGAGTCATAAGTCAGGTTTCTACGCAGAGGTTTTTCTCGCCTTATTTAACGCCGTACTGCTGGTAGTAGGCATCAATGGAGGCCTTCAAGGTGTCGTCGATAATAACCTTACCGTCTACCTCGTTGTTGTAGAGGGCCTCGGTAACCTCGTCCATGGAGACAATGGCTGCAGTTGGCATGCCCCAGCGCTCAGAGACTTCCTGAAGAGCTGCAACCTTTCCGCCCTTGCCAACCTCCATACGGTTGAGCGAGACAATCAGACCAGCTACCTCGATATTTGCAATAGAGGTAATCAGAGGATAAGTCTCTTCAATAGACTTGCCAGAGGTGGTGACGTCTTCAACCATAACTACTCTCTGGCCGTCTTTGAGCTCTGCTCCCAAAAGCATGCCAGCATCAGCGCCGTGATCTTTTGCTTCTTTTCTGTTGGAGCAGTACTGAACCTGCTTGCCATAGAGCTCATTGATGCCCATTGCGGTGATGACAGAAAGGGGAATGCCCTTGTAAGCAGGGCCAAAGACTACGTCAAAATCCAGGCCAAAGTTGTCGTGAATGGCACGTGCATAATAAAGACCCAGCTTGTGGAGCTGCTCGCCTGTGACATAGGCGCCTGCATTCATGAAGAAAGGAGATTTGCGACCACTCTTAAGCGTAAAATCACCAAATTTAAGTACGTTGCTCTGGACCATAAACTCAATAAATTCGCGCTTGTAGTCTTCCATGGTTTCTCCTTTAGCAGGCCATTTGAGGTGGCAACACTTTGTAGGTATGTTCTACTGCACTAGTTTAGCCGAATTGCGGATAGGTGTTTTATGGCGCGGTGTTTTATGGCGTGCCGGCTTGGCTGTGTGAGATTAGCGTAATTACCGCCAGATATATAAAAGTGAACGTTTGCCATGTGGTTATGCGGTATTCTAAATAGATATTTGTTTGTCTCGCAGGATAGTCCTGCAGAGCGCAGGAAAAGCCTGCAGAGTGAGTTACAAGGAGGGTATGCCCGTGGAGCGCATCACGATTTCTGCATTGTACGCAGATGCAGAGCAACTTGGTGGCCAAAAAGTTACGGTGGCCGGCTGGGTACGTTCAGTAAGGGATATGAAGAATTTTGGCTTCGTCACACTTAATGACGGTAGCTGCTTCAAAGACCTACAGGTTGTTATGAATCGTGAGAACCTTGGCAATTACGAGGAGGTTGCTTCCTGTGGCGTTGGCGCTGCTCTGATTATCGAGGGCGTCCTTGAGCTTACTCCTGATCGCCCACAGCCTATTGAGCTACAGGCTCAGAGCATTGTGATTGAGGGACCATCCAGCCCAGATTATCCAATGCAGAAGAAGCGTCAGTCTCTCGAGTACCTTCGTACGCAACAGCATCTTCGTCCTCGCACCAACATGTTCCGTGCGGTTTTCCGCATCCGTTCTGTGGCTGCCTTCGCCATCCACCAGTTCTTCCAGGATCGTGGCTTTGTCTATGTGAACACTCCAATCATCACTGCATCCGATGCTGAGGGTGCAGGCGAGATGTTCCGCGTTACCACGCTTGATCTAAACAACGTTCCACGTACCGAGAAGGGCGATGTTGACTACTCAAAGGACTTCTTTGGTCAGTCTTCTCACCTTACCGTTTCTGGACAGCTTCAGGCAGAGAACTTTGCTATGGCCTTTGGTGATGTGTACACCTTTGGTCCAACGTTCCGCGCAGAGAATTCCAACACACGCCGCCACGCTGCAGAGTTCTGGATGATTGAGCCAGAGATGGCTTTCTGTGATCTTGCACAGGACATGGATGTTGCAGAAGAGATGCTGCGCTACGTTATTGCATACGTTCTTGAGCACTGCCCAGATGAGCTTGAGATGCTTAACAAGTTTGTGGATAAGGGTCTGCTTGAGCGCTTGAACCATGTTGCAACTTCCCAGTTCTCTCGCGTTTCTTATACGGAGGCCATTGAGATTCTGCAGGAGGCAGTAAAGGCTGGTCAGAAGTTTGAGTACCCTGTTGAGTGGGGCATTGACCTTCAGACTGAGCACGAGCGCTACCTCACCGAGCAGCACTTTGGAAAGCCAATCTTTGTCACTGATTATCCAGCAGAAATCAAGGCCTTCTACATGCGCCTTAACGATGATGGCAAGACTGTTGCCGCAGCTGACTGCCTTGTTCCAGGTATTGGTGAGATTATTGGTGGTTCACAGCGAGAAGATCGTCTTGAGCTTCTGGAGAAGCGCATTGTTGAGCTTGGCATGAATCCTGACGATTACAAGTATTACTTGGATCTTCGTCGTTATGGCTCTTGCACACATTCTGGCTTTGGTCTTGGCTTTGAGCGCCTTGTTATGTACCTCACCGGTGTGGATAACATTCGTGACGTTATTCCTCACCCTCGTACCGTTGGAAACGCTGACTTCTAAGATTTACAGGTCATAGGTGGTATGGGGGAGTGCAATTGGTGCGCTAATCTAACCGCCAGAATTGCTAAGTCTTTCAAGTTGGATTTTTGCGTGCAGATTATGCATAGCCGTTATGCAAGAACTGCATAGCAGAGATGCGAGATAAAAAGTTTTTCTCGCCATATACCGATATATTTGCCCGTTGGCAGTAAAAATAGGACGTTCGTGCAAAATTGCGCGGGCGTCCTATTACGCTATAAGGAGCAGCTTTCTGCAGATGACCAGCGGAGGTAAACATGGTAAAGACTTTGGTTCTTGTACGACATGGTGTATCTGAACGTGGCTCTGAAGACATGAGTCGAGAGCTCACACGTGCTGGTCAGAGGGCTTTATCTGCCAATTATCCTCACATCTTTGGGCTGTTGGGACCAGAGGGTGAAGAGGCCGAGATTTGGACAAGTCCTGCTCTTCGTGCACTTGAAACTGCAGAGATTGTGGCAGAGGCTCTGGATGCAGAGGGCTTAGAGATTCATGACTCCCTTTACGATCAAGATCTTCCTGCACTTCAGGCAGAGCTTGAGCACGCTGATGCAGAAACACTGATTCTTGTTGGTCATGCTCCATTTTTGGGTTATGTTGCAGAGACTTTGCTGGGATTTGAACTTCCGCTGACAAAGGGCGCCGTATGCGCAATTGACGTGCGCGGTTCACTTGGTCATCAGCATGAGTGCGTCTGGAAGCAGCTTGGAGATGTTCGCGAGCCTCACGGTAAGCTTCTCTGGTTGGTCAGCGGTCCTTCCACCCAGCCCTGGGAGACGCTTGACGCTTTGGATGAGGCATGCGCTCATGCAGCAACCAACTTGGAGGACGCATATGCAGAGTTCCGCGCCCATCCAGAAGATCCTGCGGTAATTTCAGCATTTAGGTTTGCGCTCAGGGGAACTCAGCTGCTTACCAAGTTCTTCTCGCCACTTCTTAATGAGGAAGCAGTTAAGATTGCTGAGCCTGTTTACAGGTTGATGCTTGGTGCAACTACGCGTCTTCGTGAGATCGACGGCTTCTCTGATACCGTTGCAGATTTGATGGAGTCCGGAGAGCTCTCTCAAGGCTCCAAGCTGGTCAGCGCTGTAGAAGCAGCTCGCGAGACTGAGCGTGATCGCGTCTGTGAGGCTCTGCGCAAGAAGGCGGTTCGCCGTAGTCTGCGCTGCGCTCTTGATGAGCTCTTTGAGCCCGCTTGGTCAGACGCAGTGCTACAAGATGGCCTCTCGTTTGAGGATGTCAGCAGCCGCTTTGATTACATGCTTGAGACCATTGATGCGCGCCTTTTTGGCCTGGATATGACCAGCTTCTCTGAGGTACACCATGCAAGGCGAGAAGTTCGTGAAGTTGAGCACATTCTTTTCCACCTCAGTGACATGTTGGGCGAGAAACGCGCAAATTATACTCAGATTATGCAGGACATTGACTCTGAGCTTAGTATTGTTTGCACAGCTCAGCGCAACATTTCCCTGGTCAAAGAGTGGAAAGACTCCATGGACTTCAGAGATGTTACCTCAGACCTCGCAATTGTTTCAGAACATGAAAAAGTTTTGATTGAGCGTGTTATTGAGGGTAGAGAGACTAGTATCCTTAGATAATCACATAGTCCACGTTTGGAGCGCATTGACGTTTGCGCGGCGTGGATGATGATTATGAGGGAGGATGCTATGTCTGAGAGCATCGAGACTCGCTGCGTGCAGGGCGGTTATCAGCCTGGTTGCGGTGAGCCTAGGCAAGTGCCTATCATTCAATCAACCACGTTCAAATATGACGAGTCGATGCAGCTTGGAGAGTTGTTCGACCTCAAAGCTGCGGGCTATTTCTATTCTCGCGTTCAGAATCCAACGCTGGATAATGTAGCTTCAAAGATTTGTGCTCTTGAGGGCGGTACTGCTGCAATGCTGACTTCTTCTGGTCAGGCAGCAAACTTCTTTGCCGTCTTCAACATTGCTGAGGCTGGAGATCACTTTATTGCGCTTTCCACCATTTATGGCGGAACCTTTAACCTGTTTGCTATCACTCTTAAAAAGATGGGTGTGGAGTGCACGTTTATCTCGCCAGATGCAACTGACGAGGAGATTAACGCAGCATTCAGGCCAAATACCAAGTGCGTCTTTGGTGAGACTGTTGCAAACCCTGCGCTGGTTGTTCTTGATATTGAGCGCTGGGCAAAGGCTGCTCATGACCATGGCGTGCCACTGATTGTTGACAATACGTTTGCCACGCCTGTGAACTGCCGTCCTCTTGAGTGGGGAGCAGATATTGTGACCCATTCCACTACTAAGTACATGGACGGTCATGGCTCTGCTGTTGGCGGCGCTATTGTTGATGGTGGTAACTTTGACTGGGCTGCTCACGCAGATAAGTTCCCAGGTCTGACCCAGCCTGACCCTTCGTATCACAACCTTGTGTATGCAGATACCTTTGGTAAGGGCGGCGCTTTTATTACCAAGGCAACCGTTCAACTTATGCGTGACTTTGGCTCTATTCAGTCGCCACAAAGTGCTTTCTATCTCAACCTTGGCCTTGAGTCCCTGCACGTTCGCATGGCTCAGCATTGCAAGAATGGCCAGGCAGTTGCCGAGGCGCTTGTAAACAACCCTAAGGTTGCACACGTAAGCTATCCTGGCCTTCCAGGCGATAAGTACTACGAGCTGGCTCAGAAGTATCTGCCAAACGGTTCCTGCGGTGTTATCACTGTTGACGTTGCTGGTGGTCGCGAGGCTGCCGAGAAGTTCTTGGGTAACCTCAAGGTCTTCTCTATTGCAACACACGTTGCAGACGCTCGTTCTTGCTGTTTGCACCCAGCTTCTTCAACACACCGTCAGCTTACTGACGAGGAGCTTGTAGCAGCAGGCATTACCCCAGGTACCGTACGCCTGAGCTGCGGTATTGAGGGCACCGAGGACCTTATCAACGACGTCGAGCAGGCACTTGCTGCGCTGTAGTCAGACGTTCTATAACCGCTCATGTTTATGGCGAGAAGATCTTGGAATCAGAAGATCTTCTCGCCATGTTTTTGTGAGGAGTACGTTGTTGTGCGGAGCCGCGGGCGTGCGGAGCCGCGGGCGCCGGGACTGTGGCCGCTTGGGTGCGCTGAACTGCGGTTGTTGCGTGTGCGCGGTCTATTGAGCTCGGGAGATGGATTCGCCGTCCAGGTGATCTTCTGGACCAGAGAGCTCGGAGGCTGCGAGCTCTGCCTCGGTGAGCTGGGCATCCTCATCCTGGAGCTCAGACGCATCGTCTGCGTCATCAGCTTCTACACCCCTAAAGTGCTTGCGATAGATGTGGATGAGGCAGCCAACAGAAAGCAGTGCCGAGAGTATATTGGATACAACTGAGACGTACCAGAGCGCGTCCAGACCAAATGGCCTCAGAACCATAAGCGAGCTGATAGGGAAGATGAGTGCCATAAAGACGCTCAAAAGGTTGGAGATCTTTGTTTGCTTGAGCGCAATAGCCAAGCTCTCGGTACACATGGTAATCCAGCTAAAAATAAAGATAAAAGCGTGAATGCGCATAGCCGGGATGGCCATGTTAAGCAGCTCTTGTGTTCCTTCTGGCAGGTACAGTTTGACCAAGAACTCCGAGAAGAAGAATGAGACACAGAACGCAAAGATGCCAATGATGATGCCTGTGGAGAAGATGTACTTCTCAATGGCAAGTACTCGATCTTTTTTCTTTGCGCCCCAGTTATAACCAATAGCTGGTTGCATGGCGTCGGCCTGTCCATAAATGAGCGGCTGGATAAGGCCGCCAGAGTAGAGAAGCACGCCGTAAGATGCAATGGCAATATCTCCACCAAGGGTGAGCAGGGCAGCGTTCATCAGCAGGGAATAAATCCTACTTGAGATGTTCTGCATAAAGATAGGAAAGCCGTTTACAAAAATCTCTTTTATGTGCGTCCAATTAAAGTGAGGCTTCACAAATTTGAGAATCTGCTTGTTGCCAATAAAGGGCCATACACCGTAAAGGGACGAGAAGGTAATAGAGATGCAGTAACCCAGCGCCGCATACTCAACGGATAATCCCAAAACTCCCAGGAAGTAGTATTCAAGTACGGTTCCCAAAATTGCAGAAATAAAGGCAATGCTGGTAGAGCGCCTAATTTTTCCGCAGATTTTAAGGAAGTTATCAACGGCATATGAGATGCACATAACTGGCAAGAAAAGGGTCCATACGCGCAGGTAGATAGTTCCTTGCTCGGCAATCTTTCCCTGAGCACCCATCAGCGCCAGAACGTTTGGTTCACAAAAAAAGAAGAAAATGCCGCTGATAACACCTGTGGTAATAAGCATGATGAATGCAATGGTAAAGATGTTATTAGCAGTCTGGTAGTTCTTCTTGCCATGTTCAACTGCAATAACCGCAGAAGCGCCAACGCCAATAAGGTCGGCAACAGCAAAGCAGAGAATGACCAATGGGATGGCAATGGTTACTGCGCCAAAAGACTCCTGACCCAGATAGCGTCCAACAAGGATTCCATCTGCGGTGTCGTAGAGCATCGACGCAAGCATAGCAATAGCGCCTGGAAGGGCTGCTCGTATAAATAATTTAAATGGTGGTGTTTCCGCAAAAAGCTTATTCGATTCCATACTTCTCCTCGATTAGTGGTGGAACATGTCAGACAGACTCGTGGTGTGGACATGTGACACGCTCACGAGAAGATTAAAAAAGCATCGAACAAGCCTCCTTACATACTTGCAGGTACACGGACAGTTGCACATACTAACACAGCAAAGTAGCTAATGCTATGATTTATTTGAACATTTTGGACAAGTGTGAGGATTTGTTGTGCCAACGGAACAAAAGAAAGACATGGGCGCTGAGCTTACCAAGCTGGCTGAAAACTCAAGAGTAGGAGAGTTTTCTAAAAAGGTCACCGAGGCATCATCTGAGCTGGCAGAAAACGTTTCTGAAGTAGCAGAGCGTGCTGAGAAAATCCTCGTAGTTGATGAGGATCAGCCTCTGAACCGTCCTGCATCTGACCGAGTTAAGGCCACTGTTCCTAGAACTCCTGCTCAACATATCTTGCGCATTGTTTCAATTGTTTTGATTATCTTGGGAGCAGCAGATGTTCTGACTACCTCGGCGTCTCTTTTTGCAACTGTTATGGGCCTGCAACCTGCTATTCCTTTGGAGCAGCTTGAGTTCAGCGGCGTGTATTTTACGTTCAGTAATAACGTCCTTCTGGGCTATGTGTTTGTATTGCTTATTGGCGTGTTGCAGGTTGTTACCTCGGTACTTGGATTACGTGCAGCCAAAGACTCATCAAAAGTTGAACCATACAGATTTCTTTGCTATCTGATTGGCTTGATTATTCTGGTAGGAATTTTATGGGCCTGGGGTAGAGGAGAGCTGATTATCCTGGATCCATTTATCCAGCTCAATACCATTGTATACGTGGTAATTTGCTCTAATCTTGCGGACAAGGTAAAGAAAGAGCATGACCAAGGCGTTGTGGGAACTACCTATTGGCGCTCTCGTCACCAGCGAGTCCTTCACTTGTTTGCGCTGGTATCCATTGCGTTTAGTGGCATCGCTCTTTTTCTGGTGCTGATTTTGCTTGGATTGCATGATTTTTCTAGGGTTGTGAATCTGCCTGCCCTGGCAACTGTTAATCAATTTCTTGCACAACAGGGAATCCTTACCATTTTCTTGGTGACGCTTGGTGCGGTATTTTCTCTTATTGCAGGTCTTTTAGCTCTCAAGGGCTCAAACGATGCTCGATTTATTAGACCGTATATTCTTGCTGTTATCGTTATTGTTCTGTTTGACGTAGCAAGAATTATCTTTACGGCACTAACGCAGGGCATTCCTGCCGTAACCAGCCAAGATATCTTTGAGCTTGTTTACAATGCCTCCGGATTGTACTTGGCTATTCGTATTGAGGCAGGACTTCCCAATAGCTATGGTTTGCGCTTGTGGAAAAAGATTTGTTCCAATGCGTAGCATGTAAAAAGCAATTGCTTGCAAAAAGCCTTTGTATCTGAACTGCCTCCCATTTCTTAGACACAAAAAATAGGAGGCAGTTCAAAACACACCTAAGTCGGATAATCTGTTAAAAAGACGTATACATGACGCTGAAAATACCTCTAACGCGCAGATTATCTTTATTAGGTGTGTAAAATGCCCGCATCTGAGCAGATTATCTGACTTAGGTGTGTTCCGTAGATACAGAATTTATTGATAGTTAAATTTCTTATATTTCTCTATTCATTTTCTAGCATATTAGATGAAGTT
>CAUTGQ010000027.1:0-10962 GCA_963538075.1 uncultured Atopobiaceae bacterium | reverse complement strand
CTACTTTTTGTACACCTCGCAGAGTTCTATAAGCATCGCAAGAACAGCATGCGGGAAGCTTAGAGCTACTCAACCGTGCCGTAGGTAAAGCCCCAACCGTGCGCCGTAACAATTGAGTTAATCTGATCGCAGAGGCGAGCACGGACATATGTGCCAGAGGGAATCAACTCAATAACTTCTTGCAAATCTTCTTCAAGATCGTCTACTTCAGCTTGAATCAGCACGTCAACCTTAGTGACTGTGCCCGAAGGCTTGCGCTTATAAAGATTATCAACAAGGTGCTGGAGCTCGCCATATGCCTCCGAGCGCATGCCAGGCTGTGCAGAATTTGCCATGATTCTCCTTGTCGCGTTGATTTTTAAATCACCTATACTTTGTATCACGCAGAGACCGAAAAGGGGAGTGTCATGTTTGAGCTAGTTTCTCGCGAGCTGTTCCAGCCAAAATCAACCTCTGAGCAAAACGCTTATCAGAAGATGAGCGATGCTGAGCTTAACCAGGCCCTTGAGCTTATTGGACAAGAAGCTCGTGCACTTGGCGAGAAAAACCTCAAGCTTGATATGGCTCGCGGAAAGCCAAGCCTTGCGCAGACGGCGCTGTCTAAGCCTATGCTTGATGAGCTGAACTCCACTTCTGACCTGACTGACGGCGGCTCTTTTGCGGACAACTACGGAGACCCCTGGGGCCTTCCTTCTGCGCGAGTCTTTGCCGCGGAGCTCACAGGTGTACCAGCTGATCAGGTCATTGTAAATGGCTCCTCAAGCCTTAACCTTATGCACGACATTATTTCTCATGCCGTAACCCACGGTCTTTCTGGTCAGCCTTCTTGGGCAGAGCAAATGGCGGCTGCAAAGGCTCAGGGTACCACGCTCAAGTTCCTGTGTCCTGCTCCCGGTTATGACCGTCATTTTGCTATTACACAGCATTATGGTTTTGAAAACGTTGCAGTCCCTATGACCGATGACGGTCCTAATATGGACGTGGTCAAGGAGCTTGTTGAGAACGACAACTCTGTTAAGGGAATTTGGTGTGTGCCGCGTTTTGCCAACCCAACTGGCATTACCTATTCAGATGAGGTAGTCCGTGCGTTTGCAAGCCTCAAACCTGCGGCTCCTGACTTTAGAATCTTCTGGGATAACGCCTACGCAATTCATGCCTTTGTACCAGAATCTGAGGCTCCTCAGCTCTTAAATATCTTTGATGCACTTTCAGAGGTTGCTGCAGGTGGTGCTCAAAAGAATCTGGTAATTGCTTTTGCTTCAACGGCAAAGGTAACCTTCCCAAGCTCAGGCATGGCCTGGGTTGCTGCGAGCCCTGCAGACATCAAAGAAATCCAAAGTGCTTTCAAGGTTGCTCGAGTTTCTCCCGAGAAAATCTCGCAGCTGGCACATGTGCGTTTCCTCAAAGATGCTCAAGGCATTGAAGCCCATATGCAAAAGCATGCCGAGCTGCTTCGACCACGTTTTGAATTGGTTGAACGCAAATTGCAGGAGGGTCTGGGAGATCTAGGCGTTGCAACCTGGTCTCATCCTAAGGGTGGCTATTTTGTCTCGTTTGATGGTCCCGTTGGCTCTGCACGCGCAATTGTTTCTCGCGCCAATGAACTGGGCGTTACCATGACACCTGCAGGAGCTACGTGGCCATGCGGCAAGGATCCTTTTGATACCAATATCAGAATTGCTCCAAGTTACCCAACGTTGGAAGAGCTTGATGCAGCGCTCGATGTGTTTATTGTTGCTGTTAAACAGGTAAGTGCTCGACTTGCAAAAGTTGATCGTGGTCAAAGTGTCTGGGGATAGCTTGTGTAACTTTAGTATTTACTTTGAAAGTAAGCCCATTCTGCCGTATCTTGATAAGCTATGTTTAGAAAAAGCGATTGGATGTTGAATGCCAACTAATACTTCAAAGCCAGAACTTACACCAGAACAGAAGGCAGAAAAAGAGCTGGTTGCCATGGCTAACCAGTCAGCAAAAAAGAAGGCAAAGGACCGCAAGCCCGATGAGGCTCCTAAAAAACCAGGTCCTTCTACAGGCATGAAGATTGCTATTGGAGTATTCTCGCTCTTTATTGCTATTTCTATGATGTTGCCTTCCCTGGCCAGCATTTTCTCTAACTCTCAAAAGCAGCATCAGACTCATCAGAATTCTCCTGAGGCTATTAACCAGGTCTATCAGAAACAGGCAGAAGAAAAAGAGTCTGCTATTCAGTCCAATCCAGATAATCTACCAGCACATCTTGATTTGGCTCGTACGTATCTAGGCTGGGGAATGGCGCTTAAGAGCTCCTCTCAAGATGACTCTGTTCAGAAGCAGTCTTTACAGCTGATTAACAAGGCAATTGCCGAGTACGATACATATCTTGCTTCAAATGATTCTGATGAGGTTCGTGTTGATAGGGCTATTGCGCAGTTCTATGCAGGAGACCAAACAGGAGCCGTTGAGGCGCTTAAGGCAGTAACAGATCGTTCTCCAGACTATGCTAACGGTTGGCTTAATTTGGGAATGATGTATCGTGTTACTGATCAAGTAGATCTTGCAAAAGAGGCACTGCAGAAGGCAATTGAGAAAGATTCCGATAATAGCGCCGGTGTGAGGGATAATGCACAGAAAGTTCTTGATGCATTAAACGGAAACACCTCTACCTCTTCAAATAACACTAAGTAAGGAGGAGTTATGGCACTAGAGATAAGCTCTGAAATTACAGATGAAAAGGCCATTATTCGCATTGAGGGCGAGGTAGACGTATCAAACGCCTCTGAGCTTCGCGATGCTTTGGATACCGCGCTCGCCGATGGGGCAAAAGAAGTTGAAGCTGATTTTGCTGAGGTAGCTTATATTGATTCGACGGGCATTGGCGTTTTAGTGGGTGCCGCACATCGAGCACAAGAGAGTGGTTCTGTGCTTGTTGTTGCAAATCCTCAGAAAAACGTGGAGCGTGTCTTTACGCTTCTTGGGGTTGATAAAGACCTTAATGTTCGCAAGTAGGTTTGGTAACTTGCAAGCTCTTTGAGAAACGGTTCAAAGAGCTTGTTTATGTTTGTTCCAGAAAGGTATTGCTTGTGTTTGGCATTGGAGAAACAGAGCTCGTACTAATTTTGCTCTTTGCATTTTTAGTATTTGGTCCTGATAAATTACCTGGTATGGGTCGCACGCTTGGCCGTGCTCTTAGACAGTTCCAGAACGCGCAAGAAGGCTTTAATAAAGTTGTCCGTGCAGACTTACTTGACCCTGCAGCGGATGCACTTCACGAGAAGCCCAAGCGCTCCGAGCAGCTCAAAAATGCTGCATCTGATGCTGATCGCGAGGATACTGACCATCAGGAGACCTTTGCTGAGCGTCGTGCTCGCCTCAAGGAAGAGCGCGAGGCAGCTGAGAAGGCTGCTGCTGAGCAGAGTAAGCAAGCTGAGCAGACCCAGGAGGCTGAGCAGCCAGAGGCCGCTTCTGCTGAAGAAGTCCCTGCAGCTGCACCACAAGCTACGTCTTCTGTTGCTTTCTCCGATGATTCTACAGAGATAACTGAGCACGTGGCACCTAAGGCTGCAGAAGAAACTCCTGCTGCAGCTCCATCTGCAAAAGACCTCTATAACCTTGGATCTGCGCGTTCTTCTCGCTCTATGGCAGAAGACAAGAAAGAAGAAGTTGCTGGAGAGGAGGGAGAAAGCCAGGACGCATAAGTCCAGCTTTCGTGTGTAATGCCTATTACTCCAGCTCGTATGCCACTTTTTGATCACCTGGGAGAACTCCGTCGCCGCGTGACCATTGTGGTGGTTTCACTTTTTGTTACCGCAATCATTATTTATTTTGCAACACCTGCATTGATTGAGATCTTGATTGACCCTATCAGGGAGTTTTTGACCGATGGTAAGCTTACGGTTATCTCGGTCCTTGGCGGCTTTAGTATCAGGTTTAAGGTAGCTTTCTTCTTCTCGGTGATTATCTGCACACCTATTATCATCTGGGAGATTATGGCTTTCTTCTTGCCTGCGCTTAACGCTAAAGAGCGCAAGTGGGTTGTTCCTACCGTGGCAGCCATGATTACCTTGTTCTTCTTGGGTATGCTGTTCTGCTACTTCATCATTTTGAACACAGCTATCGGTTGGATGATTGGTCAGTCGCAGGAGTTTGCAGGAACCATTAACGAGGCAAGCGATTATCTCAACATTATTATGATGTTTGAGATTGGCTTTGGCGTTGCGTTCCAGCTTCCACTAGTTATTTTCTACCTGGCTATTCTTCACCTTGTTCCTTACAAGGATATGCGCGAGCAATGGCGTTACGTCTATGTTGGCCTAATGGTTCTCTCTGCAGTTGTTACTCCTGACGCATCGCCTGTCACCATGATTTTGATGTTTGCAGCTCTTATTCTGCTGTACGAAGTTGCTCTGGCCGTTGCTCGTTACGTCATTATTGCTCGTGATGGCAAGGCTGCTCTTAAGTGGAGCCGCGAGGACTACGAGCAGCATGAGCTGGACAAAATCTAGTAATTTCGCCTTTACTTTGGAGAGTGTTGTTCTTTGATTCTAGTTGTTACCGAGAAAAACGACGCAGCGCAGCAGATTGCTCGCCTTCTGTCTGAATCGGGTAAGCCTGAGGCAGACAAGGTATACAACACTCCTGTTTATCGTTTTAGACGTGGCGGAGAAGACCATGTTGCTATTGGTCTTCGCGGTCATATTCTGCAGCCGGATTTTCCTTTAGCCCTTAAGTTTGACAAGGAAGAGGGCTGGTATGGAGAAACTGCAGAAGGGGAGCACCTTCCTGCAGATGTTCCAGATGGTCTTGAGCGTCCTCCTTATAAGGTTAAGCGCAAGCCTTTTATGGCAGATGGCGTTGACCTTAAGGGCTGGAAGATCCCCAGTTTGCCCTATTTGATTTGGGCTCCTGTAGATAAACAGCCTGCAGAAAAAGAAATTATTCGCGCCCTCAAGAACCTTGCTAAGAAGGCAGAGTCTGTCATTATCGGTACAGACTTTGACCGCGAGGGAGAGCTTATTGGCTCTGATGCGCTGGCACAGGTCCTCTCGGTTAATCCTAGTCTGGCAGTATTTCGTGCTCGCTACTCTGCCTTTACTAAGACAGAGATTGAGACCGCCTTCAATAACCTGGTAGATCTTGATTACAACTTGGCTGCGGCAGGCGAGTCCAGGCAGTATATCGACCTTATTTGGGGTGCTGTACTGACCCGTTATCTGACTACCGCTCGCTTTGGTGGTTTGGGTAATACACGCTCTGCTGGTCGTGTTCAGACTCCTACGCTGGCACTTGTTGTTGAGCGCGAGCGTGAGCGCCTGGCATTTAAGCCAGAAGACTATTGGGTCATTTCTGGCGTTGCTGCCCCTGAAGATGATGCGGAAGCAACCTTTAAGATGGTTCACCAGACCGCAAGATTCTGGGATCAGGCAGAAGCAGATGCTGCTTACGCAGTTGTTAAGGATCAAACGCAGGCAACGGTTGTCGAGATTGAGTCTCGTAGCAGAAAGCAGCAGCCACCAGCTCCATTTAACACCACGTCGCTGCAGGCGGCTGCAGCTGCAGAGGGTATCTCGCCAGCTAGAACTATGCGTTTGGCAGAGTCTTTGTACATGGACGGCTTGATTTCATACCCACGTGTTGATAACACGGTCTATCCAAGTTCGCTTGACTTGAAGGATTGTGTTCGTACGCTGTCCGCGGTTCCTCAGTATGCTCCTACCTGCAAAAAGCTCTTGGGTCAGCCAAAGCTGCACGCAACGCGTGGCAAGCAGGAGTCTACCGACCACCCACCAATTTATCCAACAGCGGCAGCCAATCCAGATGCTTTGCAGCCCGCAGCTTGGAAGCTCTATAACCTGATTGCTCGAAGGTTCCTTGCAACCCTTATGGGTCCAGCTACAATGAGCGGCACTAAGATTACGCTTGATGTTGCAGGTCAGCCCTTTGTTGCAAATGGAACCGTACTGGCAGAGCCAGGCTTTAGAGAGATTTATCCCTTTGGTCTTAAGAAAGACGATCAGATTCCTGATGTCGGCGAGGGAGAGATCGTCTCCATTAAGTCTTTGTCGCTTGATGCTAAGCAGACAGAGCCACCTGCTCGCTACAGCCAGGGCAAACTTATTCAAGAGATGGAGAAACGCGGTCTGGGTACAAAGTCTACGCGTGCCTCCATTATTGATACGCTCTACCAGCGTAAATACCTCAAGAATGATCCTGTTGAGCCAAGCCAGCTTGGTATGGCAATTGTTGATGCACTTTCGCAGTTTGCACCACACATTACCTCGCCTGATATGACGGCAGAGCTTGAGTCCGACATGACAAGCGTTGCTGAGGGCAAAGATACGCGTGATGGCGTTGTTACACACTCAAGAGCCCTGCTTGCAGGTATGATTGATACGCTTATTGACCACAAAGAAGACCTGTCTGAGGCCATTGCAGATGCGGTTACTGCTGACGCAAAGGTGGGAACCTGCCCTAAGTGCGGCAAAGACTTGGTTGCTAAGAGCTCTCTGAAGACTCGTGGAAGCTTTGTTGGCTGCATGGGCTGGCCAGACTGCGATGTCACCTATCCGCTGCCTCAGGGGCGCGTTGAGCCGCTTGAGGGAGAGGCCGGTGTCTGCCCAGAGTGCGGTGCTCCTCGCGTAAAGGTTCAGCCGTTTAGACAGCGTGCGTATGAGACTTGCATCAATCCAGCTTGTCCTACAAATGCGGAGCCAGACCTTATTGTGGGCGAGTGCCCAACCTGTAAGGCAAATGGCAAGCACGGGGATCTGGTGGCTCATAAGTCAGAGCGCACAGGTAAGCGTTTTATTCGCTGCACCAACTATGAGGAGTGCGAGACCAGCTATCCTCTGCCTGCTCGTGGAAAGCTCGAGAAGACTGATGAGGTCTGCCCAGATTGTGGCGCTCCTATGGTGGTTGTTACTACCCAGCGTGGTCCTTGGAAACTCTGTCCAAATTACGATTGCCCTGGTAAAGAAAAGAAAACTGCCTCGCGTAGAGGTGCTCGTAAGAGTACTAAGAACACCAAATCCACCAAGGCAGCAAAAAAGTAAACGTATGACGGTGCATCGAGAGGTGCACCGTTTTCGGAAGAACGAGCGTCCCTCTCCAACGCCCGCTCCATACGTATTTTTACCCATTTTTGAGCACTTTTCATGTGGAAATGCGCAAAACCTTTAGAATATTCATGGCGAGAAACACAATCTGCCTGTATCGTGAGATAGTTAAGAGGGAGGGAAGCATGAATAAAGACTTACGTACATCACAAGGCCTGTTCATCACGCTTGAAGGCGTTGATGGCTGTGGTAAGTCAACACAAGCTTCTCTTCTGCGAGAAGATCTTGAAGCTCTTGGCTTTGATGTGGTCTTTGTTCGTGAGCCCGGCGGCACTGCTATTTCTGAGCAGATTAGAGGCGTGGTGCTTAATCCAGAAAACGGCATGATGTGCGATGAGTGTGAGCTGTTGCTCTATGAAGCAAGTCGTGCCCAGCTGGTAGGAGAGGTTATCCGACCAGCTCTAGCTGCGGGCAAAGTTGTCTTGTGTGATCGCTTCTATGACTCCACCTTTGCCTATCAAGCAGCTGGTCGCGGTCTTGATACAGACCTCGTGCACCGTGCAAATCGCTTGGGAAGCTGTGGGGTTTCTCCTGATAGAACCCTTGTCTTTATGCTTGAGCCAACGGTTGCTCATGCGCGTGCTACGCAAAATGACGCCGATAGACTGGAAGCAGAAGGCGTTACCTTCCAGGAGCGAGTTTTTGCTGGTTATAAGCAACTTCTGCAAAATGAGCCAGAGCGTGTAAAAGCTGTAGATGCAGATGGAAGCATTGATGAGGTTCGTGCACGTACTCGTCAGCTGTTAGCAGATCTTATTCCTGGTATTTGTGAGCTTGGTGAGTGACGCGTTTATGACTCAAGAGAGCACACATACTACTCAAAGCACCTATCCACTTCCTCAGGCACTTACCCGTCTTCAGGATCAACCTCAAGTTCAAAATCTGCTTGCACGCGCACTTCATGAGCACAAGCTTGGCCACGCCTATCTGTTTGTAGGAGCTCCTGGCTCTGGTAAAGGTCTTGCAGCTAAAGCTCTGGCGCAGTGTGTACTTTGCGCTCAGGGCGGTGACGCTGCCTGTGACGACTGCATTCGTATTTCTCGCGGTACCCACCCTGACGTGCACGTGCTTACTCCAGCCTCCGCAAATGGCTACCTCATTGAGCAGATTCGTCAGCTTATTGCCGATGTTAGTCTGGCGCCTATGCGCTCAACTCATAAGATTTACGTGATTGACCGCGCTGATTTGCTCAGAGAAAATTCTGCAAATGCACTGCTCAAAACTATTGAAGAGCCACCTGCAGACACCATCTTTATTCTGTCTGCACGTTCTTCTTCCGCGGTGCTTCCCACCATTGTTTCTCGTTGTCAGGTAGTTGCGTTTAGAACACTCACTGACGCTGCTGCTAAAGCCGCTATTATGCGAGAGATTTCCGCTACAGAGCAGGAAGCTCGTATTGCGCTTGCAGCAACAGGAACCCCTGGTAGAGCTGTGGAGTTTTTGCAGTCTTCTACGCGAAAAAATATTCGCAGACAGCTCATTGATGTTTTTGGCAACCTGCTCAGAAATGACTCGTGGGATGTACTCACTTCCGCAAAAGAGCTGATAGAAGCTGCAAAAATTCCTCTAGGGGATGTAAGACGTGCCCAAGAAGAGGCGCTTGCTCAAAATGAAGACTTTCTTACCAGCGCTGCGTTAAAGCAGGTTGAAGCGGCAAATAAGCGAGAACTCACAGCGCGCGAGCGTTCGGGTATCATAGAAATGTTGGCAATTCTGGAATCGCTTCTTCGCGACGTACTTTTATGTTGCGAAGCGGTTGATGAAGAGATAGTAAATACGGATGCAGCAGGCATTATTGATCGCGTTGCATCTCAAACTCATACCCAGGGTGTTTTGGGGGCTCTTGCTGCGGTGCAAGAGGCTCAATACAACCTGGATCGCTCTGTTTCTCCCCAGCTAACCCTTGAGGTTATGCTGCTGCATATCAAGGAGGCACTTACATGCCCACCGTTGTCCCGGTGAAATTTGAATACGCCGCGCGCGACCTTTGGTTTGATCCAAAGGAGTCCGGCGTTCTTGAAGGTGACCACGTTATTTGTCAGACCGAGCGCGGTCTAGAGATTGGTCTTGCTGTTGCTGATCCTCGTGAGATTTCTCAGGAGGAGTTTGAGTACAAGACAAACAAAGCCGAGCTCAAAGACGTTGTTCGTGTAGCAACTGATGAGGACCTATCTCGCGCAGAAGAGCTTGCCGCTAAGGGCGAGGCTGCGCTTCCTGTGTTCAGGAAGTTTGCTGTTCAAGAAGAACTTGAGATGAAGCCCATTGGCGTCGAGTACCTTTTTGATGGCGAGAAGGTCGTATGTTACTTCTCGGCTGATGACCGTGTGGACTTTAGACAGCTTGTCCGTGAGCTTTCTCATGAGCTTCACGAGCGCATTGACATGCGTCAGATTGGCGTCAGGGAAGAAGCAGCGGTTATTGGTGGCTACGGTCACTGTGGACAAGAGCTCTGCTGTAGAAGGTTTGGTCTCTCTTTTGAGCCAGTTTCTATCCGCATGGCAAAAGAGCAGGATTTGCCTCTGAACTCCACTAAGATTTCTGGTGCGTGTGGCCGCTTAATGTGCTGCTTGCGCTATGAGTTTGAAGCCTATCGCGATTTTAAGAACCGTGCTCCAAAGCGCAACGCTGTCATTGAGACTCCTCTGGGTATGGCAAAAATTGTTGAGTACAACACGCCAAAAGAGGAGATTGCGCTTCGTCTTGAGAGTGGCAAGGTGGTACGTATTCCTCTTGCTGACATGGACACATCTCCTGCGGCTCAGCAGAAGTCGGAAGACCTTGGCTGTTCTTGCAGGCCAGACAGCGTTTCTCGCACTGCACTTGAGCGCCTTGAATCTGTTGAGGTTCAGATGGCTCTGGCAGAGCTTGATAGGGCAAATGGTCTGATTGTTGATGAAGAGCCAGAGATTAACCCTGATCTCTTTGTCACAGAGACTCCAAGGCGCAAGCGTGAACGCTTTGAGCAGAACTCTGCAAATAAGCAGGAAAACGCCAAGAATTCTGGTGCAAGAAATGCCCGAGAAGAGCAGGGCGCTCAAAGTTCTTCTCGCACCCGTCGTGTAAGAACTTCAAAGAATGCTCAGGTCAATCCTGGTTCTAGTACTTTTGATGTTTCAACAGATACGCTTCGTCGTACGCGACGCCGTCATCACGCAACAGAAGAGAGTACTGCAAATACTCAGGCTCCTCAGAAGAATGAGCAGGGTACAGCTCCTGCGCAGAAGCAGCCTCAGGGTAAGCGTTTTAGAAGGACAGATGCTCCTCAGACGTCACAGAAAGCTGATGAGGCACAGGCACCAGTTCGTGCAAAAAGGACTCGTCGTCCAGGCGATAGGGCGGGCATGAAGACCCAGAACGCCCCACAGAATGCTTCTGGTTCTAACGGTGCATCTAACGCTACATCTAGAGATGCTCAGCCACAAAACGCTGCACGTCGTAGGCACAGAAGGGCTGGACGTGATGATCGCGGTCGCGGCTCGAAGGACAACGAGTAATGTATACGCTTAAGACTGAATATGCCTTTGACTCAGCGCATTTTCTTACCAACTACTATGGCAAGTGTGAGAATCTGCATGGTCATCGCTGGCATGTGACTGCCTGCATTTCAACTGCAGAGCTTGGTGAGTCTGGCACAGAAAAAGATATGGTTATGGACTTTGGTGTCTTTAAGCACAAGGTCCGCGCATTGTGTGATTCCCTTGATCATACGTTTTTGATTGAGGAGGGTTCTCTTTCTGAAAAGACGTTGGCCTGTCTTCAAGAAGAGGGTTTCTCGCTCACCATTTTGCCTTTTAGAACAACAGCAGAAAACTTGGCTAAGTATCTGTTTGAGCAACTTGAGGCAGAAGGTTTGCCCGTCTCTTCCGTTGAG